>JAUXNR010000502.1 GCA_030682755.1 Flavobacterium sp. | reverse complement strand
GAAATATAACAATTAAGTCTATCTCCTTCGGCAACATTTAGTTGAAATAATTGTTTTTGGCTGATGTTAACAACCAATTGAAGTCCAATATCGATCAGCAACTCAAAGCCTCTATATGCCGGATAAATATCAATAATAGTTCCCGAAAAAATGTTGTTTTCCGATGAAGATTCCATCTCAGCTTTACTTAGTTGTACATCCCCGCTATGAATCATTATTGCATAAACTTGTTGGTTTTTATTTAGATGAGTACTTCTGAAATGCAATCCTTGAGTAACTTCAATTTTATCATTAATGATTTTTACAACCTCAAAATAATTCTTAATACCAATAAAATGGGCAACAAATTCAAAACGCGGATGTTCAAAAACATGATTTTTTTTTCCTTGTTGAATAATTTTTCCTTGATTAAATATTGCAACTTTATCGGCCAATAGAATAGCTTCTTCAAAATCGTGCGTAACATGAATTATGGTTTGACCAAGCTTATGAAGTTTACGTAAATGAGCACGTAAGTCTTTTTTTAGTTGTACATCAAGTGAGGCTAATGGTTCATCAAGTAGAAGCACATCAGGCGAAAGCGCAAGTGTTCGTGCAAGGGCAACTCTTTGTTTTTCGCCACCTGATAAACTGATAGTGTTTCGGCTGAGAAGATGAAAAATCTCCATTTGTTTTGCCAATTCTTCAACTCTTTGCCGTATTCGAATTTTAGGCCATTTTTTAATTTTAAGAGGATATGCAATATTTTGCTCCACATTTAAATGTGGGAATATTGCAAAATCCTGAAATACTAAACCAATCGACCTTTCTTGTATTTTTTTCTGTGTTATGTCAATTCCATTTAAGTAAAGACGACCACTATCAGGTTTAACAATTCCTGCAATTAGCTCCAAAACCACCGATTTTCCAGCACCCGAAGGACCGAGCAGCACAAAATAATCGCCTTTTTCAAGATTCAGATTAATATCTGAAATAGAGAATG
Organism: Flavobacterium sp.; assembly: GCA_030682755.1. Lineage (GTDB taxonomy): Bacteria > Bacteroidota > Bacteroidia > Flavobacteriales > Flavobacteriaceae > Flavobacterium. Next base: position 405 of record JAUXNR010000502.1, on the reverse strand, counting down.
CCCCGAAGGAAAGATTAATGTCTTTTAATTTAAGCATGAATTTTTTTACCTGATAACCAACGCAATATTATAAAGACTAAAAGACTTATAGCCATAAAAATTAAGGCTACAGGTTGAGCATATTTTAGGCCAAAGGCTCCAAATCGTTCAAAAATCATTACAGGAGCTGTCATTGGATGATAAGCAATAATAACTACTGCTCCAAATTCGCTCATTCCGCGGGCAAAAATCATAATTAATCCACTAAGAATGCTTCGCCATGCCAATGGTAAAGAAATACTGAAAAACATTTTAAAAGAACTGGCACCTAAATTTAATGCTGCTTTTTCGAGCCGAACGGGAACAGCTTCAAATCCATTTCGAGCAGCATTTATCAAATATGGCAAACTAACAAAGGCCATTGCC
>JAUXNR010000539.1 GCA_030682755.1 Flavobacterium sp. | reverse complement strand
TTTTTATGCTTGTTTTTAGTAGGTCATTTGGCCGGAAATCTTCAACTTATTTTCGGAACTCCTTTGCAATTCAATGAATATGCATTGTTTATGACTACCAATCCTGCAGTAAAAATTCTTTCTTATGTTACCTACATTTCCATCATCTTCCACGCCATTGATGGATTTCTTTTGACACTTCAAAACAGAAAAGCAAGACCAATTGGTTATGCAAAGTCAGATCCTGGAGCAAACAGTAGTTTTTCTTCCAGAAACATGGCGGTATTAGGAACTTTGGTTCTTATTTTCATTGCCACACACATGGTTAATTTTTGGGCAAAAATGCATTTTACAACAATGCCTTTGCAAACCATTACTGTTGAAAACGGCGATCAGGTTTCAAATTTTTATATTACAACGGGTTGGGGACAAGATAAGTTTATTAATGTAAATCAAGTTGACGGAGAAAATTTAATTATTGAAGACAGAGGTTTTTATTATACTAAACCCATTAAAGTTCAATTTGCAGAAGGTTACAAAGATTTGCATAAAATAACCATGGAGTTTTTCAGAAGTAAAGAAAAACTTTTTGGGGTAATTCCAAATGAAGGTTTGTTTTTCACTATTTTTTATGTGTTATCCATGGCGGCTCTTGCCTTCCATTTATGGCATGGATTCCAAAGTGCATTTCAATCGCTTGGATTAAATAGTCCAAAATGGACACCAACCATTAAATTCTTAGGAAAAGCTTTTTCGGTACTTGTACCGTTATTATTTGCAATTATTCCTTTATACATTCATTTTACTAAATAATCAACATCAGAAATATATTATGAAGTTAGATTCAAAAATACCGGAAGGTCCAGTTGCTCAAAAGTGGACAAACCATAAAAATCATTTAAAATTAGTTGCACCTAATAACCGTCCGAAAATTGACATTATTGTAGTTGGAACCGGTTTAGCAGGAGCTTCTGCAGCCGCTTCTTTTGGAGAAATGGGTTATAATGTAAGTGCATTTTGTTTTCAAGATTCACCACGTAGAGCTCACTCTATTGCGGCTCAAGGTGGAATTAACGCCGCTAAAAATTATCAAAATGATGGCGACAGTGTGTACCGCCTTTTTTATGATACCATAAAAGGTGGTGATTACCGTGCCCGTGAAGCAAACGTGCATCGTTTAGCGGAAGTGTCAGGTAGCATCATCGACCAATGTGTGGCTCAAGGTGTTCCTTTTGCTCGTGAATACGGCGGAATGTTAGACAACCGTTCCTTCGGAGGAACACAAGTACAACGTACGTTTTATGCCGCAGGTCAAACAGGCCAGCAATTATTATTAGGAGCATATTCTGCTTTATCAAGACAAATCGGTTTAGGTCGTGTGAAAATGTACAACCGTCACGAAATGTTAGAATTGGTAAAAGTGGACGGAAAAGCTCGCGGAATTATTGCTCGAAACTTAATCACCGGTGAATTAGAAAGACATTCCGCTCACGCTGTAATTATAGCATCAGGAGGTTACGGAAATGTTTATTTCCTTTCAACCAATGCCATGGGAAGTAACGTAACTGCAGGTTGGAAAATCCACAAACAAGGAGCGTTATTCGCCAATCCATGTTTTGTTCAAATTCACCCAACTTGTATTCCGGTTCATGGAACAAATCAATCGAAATTGACTTTGATGTCAGAATCATTGCGTAATTCAGGTCGAATTTGGGTACCAAAAAAGAAAGAAGATGCCGAAGCAATTCGTTCAGGAAATTTAAAACCAACGCAAATTTCCGAAGAAGACAGAGATTATTTCTTGGAAAGAAGATATCCTGCTTTTGGTAACTTAGTGCCTCGTGACGTAGCTTCAAGAGCCGCAAAAGAGCGTTGTGATGCCGGTTATGGAATTGAAGCTAATGATACCAACGAAGGTGTTTACCTTGATTTCTCCACAGAAATTAAAAACAAAGGAAAACAAGCAGCTTACGCTCAAGGAAATCACAATCCATCAGAAGAAGAAATCATCAAATTAGGTAAAAAATGGTTGGAAGAGAAGTACGGAAACTTATTCACCATGTACCAAAAAATTACCGATGAGAATCCATACGAAACACCAATGAAAATTTATCCAGCCGTACACTACACCATGGGTGGCGTTTGGGTAGATTACAATTTGATGTCAACTATTCCGGGTTGTTTTGTGGCAGGAGAAGCAAATTTCTCAGATCACGGAGCCAATCGTTTAGGAGCTTCTGCGTTAATGCAAGGTTTAGCAGATGGTTATTTCGTATTACCTTATACTGTTTCCAATTATTTAGCAGATGAAATCAGAACAGGAAGAATTTCAACAGATTTACCTGAATTTGCTGAAGCAGAATCAAATGTAAAGTCTCAAATTGATAAATTTTTAAACAATAACGGTTCTAAAACTGTTGACCATTTCCACAAACGATTAGGTTTAATCATGTGGAATAAAGTAGGAATGGGAAGAAACGAACAAGGTTTAAAACAAGCCATTTCTGAAATTGCTCAACTTAAAGAAGAATTCTACAGCGATGTTTATGTTCCGGGAAGTGCTGACGAATTAAATCCTGAGTTGGAAAAAGCTCTTCGCGTAGCCGATTTTATTGAATTGGGACAATTAATGGCGATGGATGCCCTGCAGCGAAATGAATCCTGTGGTGGTCACTTCCGTGAAGAATACCAAGATGCTGAAGGTGAAACATTACGTGATGATGAAAACTTCAAATTTGTAGGAGCTTGGGAATATAAAGGTTCAGACATTTCAAAAGCTGAATTGCACAAAGAAGAATTGAAATACGAAGAAATCAAAATTGCAGCTAGAAATTATAAATAAGATACTATGAGTGCAGCTAAAAATATAAATATTACCTTAAAAATTTGGCGTCAAAAAAATACCAAAACAAAAGGTGGAATCGAAACATACAAATTAGATAATGTTTCAACAGCGAGTTCGTTTTTGGAAATGTTAGACCAATTAAACGAGCAATTAGTAAACGAAAGAAAAGAGCCTGTTGCTTTTGATCACGATTGTCGTGAAGGAATCTGCGGAAGCTGTTCGTTATACATCAACGGCCGTGCTCACGGGCCTGATACCGGTATCACCACCTGTCAATTGCACATGCGAATGTTCAACGACGGCGATACCATTTTTGTGGAACCATGGAGAAGCAAAGCCTTCCCTGTAATCAAAGATTTGGTTGTAGACAGAAGTGCGTTTGATAGAATTCAACAAGCAGGTGGTTTCGTTTCTGTAAATACATCCGGAAAAACCATTGATGCCAACTCACTTCCTGTGCCAAAAGATGATGCAGACAAAGCTTTTATGGCTGCCGCATGTATTGGTTGTGGAGCTTGTGTGGCGACTTGTAAAAACGGTTCGGCTATGCTTTTCGTAGGAGCGAAAGTTTCTCAATATGCACTTTTACCGCACGGTAAAGTTGAAGCAACTGAACGTGTTTTAAACATGGTGCGTCAAATGGATGAAGAAGGTTTCGGAAACTGTACCAATACCGGAGCATGTGAAGTGGAATGTCCAAAAGGTATTTCGTTAGAAAATATTGCTCGTATGAACAGAGAATATTTGAAAGCGAGTTTGTAAAATTTACGTTTTTTAAATAATAAAAGCATTCAGCGGTAGTTGAATGCTTTTTTTTATATTTGATAAAATGATTCTAATGAAATTCTATATAATAATTTTTGTCTTATTTATTTCTCAAATAACATTTAGTCAAAACTACCAACAATACGTCAACCCCTTCATCGGAACGGGCGGAACCGGACACACTTTTCCCGGAGCTACTGTGCCTTACGGAATGGTGCAACTTTCCCCAGATACTAGAATCGATGGCAGTTGGGAAGGCTGTTCCGGCTATCATTATTCCGATAATCGCATTTATGGCTTCTCGCATACGCATTTAAATGGAACCGGTGTTTCTGACTTTGGAGATATTTTATTGATGCCCACCATGGGCGAACCTTCGTTTGACAACAAAATATACTCATCAACATTTTCACATACCAACGAAAAAGCTTCTGCCGGATTTTATTCCGTTAAATTAGATAAACACAATATTGATGTGCGTTTAACTACTTCTACACGAGTAGGTTTTCACGAATATACTTTCAATGAGAGTGGTTTGGCAAATATTATTTTGGATTTAAACCATCGAGATAAATTATTAGAAGGTAAAATCCGAGTTATTAATGACAAAACCATTGAAGTTTTAAGACGCAGTGAAGCTTGGGCAACCAATCAATATGTATATGCACGAATAGAGTTTAACGTGCCAATGAAAATGTCATTAATATCAAAAAAAGGAGAGGATTTTCTTAATGAAATTGAAAATAGCGGTGCTTTTTTTTCCAAGAAAGTCAAAAAAGGAGAAAAAATACTCGTAAAAGTTGCCCTTTCACCCACAGGATACGATGGTGCACAACTCAACAGTACTGAAATCCCACATTGGGACTTCAACAAAGTGAAAAAAGCAGCAGAAGAATTATGGAACAAAGAACTCTCCAAAATTGAAGTTACTTCTAATGATAAAAACAAACTCACTATTTTCTACACCGCTTTGTATCACACGATGATGCAGCCCAATATTGCACAGGATTTAGATGGAAAATACCGCGGTCGCGACAATAAAATTCACCAAGCGGAAGGATTTGATTATTACACCGTTTTTTCCCTTTGGGATACGTTTCGAGCTGCTCATCCGCTTTATACGTTGATTGACAAAAAACGCACTTCCGATTATATCAACACCTTTATCAAACAATTTGAACAAGGCGGTCGTTTGCCCGTTTGGGAATTGGCTTCCAACGAAACCGATTGTATGATTGGCTATCATTCCGTTTCCGTGATTGCTGATGCGATGGTCAAAGGCATCAAAGGTTTTGATTACGAAAAGGCCTATGAAGCTGCCAAATATTCCGCAATGCTTGACCATTTAGGATTGGATGTCTACAAAAAGCAAGGATTTATATCCATTGATGACGAACACGAAAGTGTTTCCAAAACGTTAGAATATGCGTATGACGATTGGTGTATCGCTCAAATGGCTCAATTATTAGACAAAAAAGAAGATTATCAATATTTTATGCTTCGTTCCCAAAACTGGAAAAACCTTTTCAATTGGGAAACTGTATTCATTCAACCCAAGAAAAATGGCGGTTGGGATAAACCTTTCGATCCAAAAGAAGTCAACAACAATTACACCGAAGCCAATGGCTGGCAATACACTTTTTTTGTTCCGCAAGACATTCCGGGAATGATAGAAGCAATGGGTGGTGCAGCCAAATTTGAAGCCAAATTAGACGAAATGTTTAATTCTGTCAGCGAAACTTCCGGTCGTCATCAAGTCGATATTACGGGCTTAATCGGTCAATATGCTCACGGAAACGAACCAAGTCATCATGTGACGTATTTGTACAATTATGTCAACAAACCAGAAAAAACGAAAGAAAAAGTTCATTTCATTTTAGATAATTTCTACAAAAACGACCCCGACGGATTAATTGGCAACGAAGATTGCGGACAAATGAGTGCATGGTTTGTGTTGAGTTCGATGGGAATTTATAATGTCACTCCCGGACAACCGTTTTGGACGACAACCGAGCCTTATTTTGATAAAATGAAAGTGAATTTTGAGGATGGTGAAGCTGTAGATGTAATAAAAAATAATAATAAAGAACTAGGGTTTTTTATTAAGAGACCAATTGATACATCCGACTACTATTATTCTAGATTACTTTCTGTTGTTCCTGTTATTCATGCTGAAAGCAAATCATTTAAAGATAAAATGAAAATTGAAATTACTCATTCTACTTTATCAGAAAGAAAATTTAGAGGACAAGCTGTATATTATCGAATTATTGATGAATTAAATAAGGATTCGGAATTTAAAATTTACATAGAACCGTTTGAAATTGATAAAACATCAACAATTGAAACTTACTTTAGAGAATCAATTGAATCAAAAGGACCTTTGAGTGCAACTGTCTCCGCCACTTTTTTCAAAAAACCAAACAATTTCACCATCGACATTAAATCAACCTACAATTCGCAATACCATGCCGGTGGTCCGGAAGGCTTGATTGACGGTATTTTTGGCACAGAAAACTGGCGAAAAGGCGATTGGCAAGGCTATCAATCACAAGATTTTGAAGCAGTCATCGATATGCAATCCACCCGTGAAATCAGTCAAATCACCGCTAATTTTCTACAAGACACCCGCTCGTGGATTTTGATGCCCACCAAAGTGGACTATTATGTTTCTGATGACAACGTGAATTTCACCCTTTTTGACACGCAAAATAACACGATTGACCCGAAAGATTACAATTCTATCATTCAAGGATTTGAAAGCCGTAAATCAAATGTAAAAGCCCGCTATGTGAAAGTGAAGGCCGCCAACTTTGGTAAACTTCCTGAATGGCACCAAGGTTTTCCGTTTGATGCCGATGCTTTTATATTTATTGATGAAATAACAATAAAATAAATTACAGCTACTACAACGTTTGAAATATTTTCCTATCTTTATAAACTACTGAATTAGTTTATATCCATGGAAATTTTTCATATAAGTGCAGAATGTTATCCTGTTGCAAAGGTTGGCGGTTTGGCAGACGTTGTGGGTGCCTTGCCAAAATATCTCAATAAAATCGGTCATACCGCCAAAGTTGTGGTACCGGGCTATGACAACAAATTTACCAATGAAAACGAATTTGACACCGTACATAAAGGTTTGTTGAAGTTGGGATGGTTTCAGTTTTCCTATACTATTCTGAGAGAAAAAACCAACAAGTTAGGGTTCCAATTGTATGTTATAGCCATACCGGAACTTTTTGACCGACCCAATGTGTATTCGTATGAAGATGATACGGAACGATTCACGGCTTTTCAAATCGCTTTTTTAAATTGGCTTACCGAAACAAATCAGAAACCGGATGTTATTCATTGTCATGATCATCATACGGGATTAATTCCGTTTATGGTTCAATTTTGTTTTAACTACCAACATTTAAAACATACGCCAACGGTTTTGACCATTCATAATGGTCAGTATCAAGGATGGTTTGGTTTTGACAGAATACATTATATCCCTGATTTTGAACGTGGCAAGATTGGTTTTTTAGAATGGGGAGGCATCATCAATCCTTTGGCGTCGGGCATTAAATGTGCTTGGAAAGTCACCACTGTTTCGCCAAGTTATTTGGATGAAATCAGTGAAAACGCCAATGGTCTGGAAAACTTATTGCGTTTTGAACGGTATAAATCGCTCGGAATTTTAAACGGCATTGATACCGATGTTAGGAACACACAAACGGACGATATGCTTGAAACCAATTATACGATTAAAGGTTTTAAAAAAGGCAAAGAAGCCAACAAAGCCTTTTTGTGCGAACAATTTAATTTAGATCCAAAATTACCTTTATTTACTTTTATTGGTCGCTTGGTTGGCGAAAAAGGAGCCGATTTATTACCTCAAATTTGTAGTGTAGCTTTAAATGAATTTCATCAAAAATTAAATATATTAATCTTAGGTTCCGGAGATCCGAATGTTGAACGAGGTTTGCAAAGCCTTCAAAATTTCTATCACGGAAATTATAATGCTTACATCGGCTATAATGAAAAATTGGCTCACATTATTTATGCCGGAGCTGATTTTCTCTTAATGCCTTCCAGAGTAGAACCTTGTGGATTGAATCAAATGTATGCGTTGCGTTATGGCACCATTCCAATAGTTCGAAGAACAGGTGGTTTAAAAGATACCGTTTTGGATATTGGTGATGGCGGTTTTGGGATTTGTCACAATCAAACCAGTGTTTTTGATGTAACACATTCCATGTATCGGGCCATTGTTTTATATGAAGACACCAAATCATTTGATGCGGTTAGAAAAACCTGTATGCAAATTGACCATTCATGGGATAAAGTTGCAGAAGAATATAGTACTGTTTACCAATCGTTAATACAATAGAATATGAACAAAAGTGCATTAGCCATTATATTAGGTGGCGGACAAGGATCTCGATTAGCTCCATTAACTGAAAGTCGTTCAAAGCCGGCGGTTCCCATTGCCGGAAAATACAGGTTGGTGGATATTCCTATTTCAAATTGTATCAATTCTGATATCAAACGCATGTTTGTTTTGACGCAATTTAATTCGGCATCTTTAAATCAGCATATTAAAAACACGTATCATTTCAGTCATTTCAGCACTGCTTTTGTGGATATTTTAGCAGCAGAACAAACACCGGATAATCCCACTTGGTTTCAAGGAACTGCAGATGCCGTAAGACAATGCATGCAACACTTTATGAATCATGAATTTGATTATGCGTTGATTTTATCGGGAGACCAATTGTATCAAATGAATTTTAACGAAATGATTGCAGCACATGAAAAGAGTGGAGCAGCAATTTCAATAGCCACATTACCTGTTTCTTCAAAAGAAGCCCCTGAATTCGGGATTTTAAAAACCAACAATGAGAGTTTTATCACCTCATTCATTGAAAAACCTAAGGCAGAATTATTACCGGAATGGACTTCTGAAGTTAGTGACGAGATGAAAAGCGAAGGAAGGCACTATTTGGCTTCTATGGGTATTTATATTTTTAATCGTGATTTATTGGTAGAATTAATGTCAAACCCTGATACGAAAGACTTTGGAAAAGAAATTATTCCGCAAGCCATTGGAAAACATAAGGTTTTAAGTTATCAATATGAAGGCTATTGGACAGATATTGGAAATATTGACTCCTTTTTTGAAGCCAATTTAGAATTGACAGAAGACATACCAAAATTCAATTTGTTTGACAATTCTAAAAGAATTTATACACGAGCCAGAACATTGCCACCTACCAAGATTTCAGGTAAAACTACCATTGAAAAGACCATAATGGCAGAAGGTTGTATCATTAACGCTGCTCAAATCAATCATTCCGTGATTGGAATTAGAAGCAGAATAGGAACGAATACCATAATTAATAACTCGTATTTAATGGGTAATGATTTTTATCAAAATCTGGAAGAAATCAGCACCAATCAAAGCCAACACATAATCAATATCGGAATTGGAGAGCGATGCCACATTAACAACACTATAGTAGATAAAAACTGCAGAATAGGTAATGATGTCAAACTAAACGGCGGTAAGCATCTTGAAGACGTTAATACAAAATGGTACACCGTTAGAGACGGGATTATTGTGGTGAAAAAAGGTGTTGTTTTACCTGATGGATTTTCGGTTGGATAATTAGTCTTTCCAACCCCAAGGAGCCGAAGGGTTTTCAACTGATTTTGTCAAATCAAATTTTACCGAAAAAACACGGTCAGAACCAATGCGTCTTAAATTATAAGTAAAAGACGTTTCGTCAACGGTTATCCACCAAACATTAGTAGAAGCATAGCCAATTAAATCACTGGTTTCTTGATCAGCAGGGAAAAATTGAATTTTTGGCAAACCGGAATTCGATGTAGTACCTCCGTATTGCGTTACTTTATCTTCGGTGCCGTCATCATGTCTGTGGTCGTGTTTGAGTGTAATTCTATCGTTTTTAAGGGTCAATACCCAAGTTCTTGATTTGTCATCGCCCACAAAAAAAGGTATTCTAATGCGATTGTCTTCACAACTGCGAACATGCATTACTAAACGTTTGCCACGAAAATCATCGTTTGCGGGACCTTCGGTAATTTCTCCTTCAAAGGATTTGCCACAATGTGTTTTTAAGGTTTCCCAAAATTGTTGAGCACCTGATTTTTCTTGAGCATAAAGTGAAAAAGTAAAGAGAAACGAAAGTAAGAGCAATGCTTTTTTCATGGAATTTATTTTTGGTTAAGATAAGAAATTAATTTTAATGTACTTTTATAAAAATATTTAAATCATGATTGTCAGTTGTATTCAAGCACCGTTATCTTGGGAAAATCCAAAAGCAAACAGAACCTATTTTGAGCAAAAAATTGCTTCAATCGAGGAGAAAATTGACTTAATTGTATTGCCCGAAATGTTTACTTCCGGATTTACAATGAATCCGAGTGTTGTGGCAGAGGAAATGAATGGAGAAACAGTACTTTGGCTTAAAAATATGGCTGTTCGAAAAAACGTTGCCATCACCGGGAGTATGGTTATTTCTGAAAACAATCTTTTTTTTAATCGAATGCTTTTTGTTTTTCCAAATGGAGAAGTTCGCTATTATGACAAAAAACATTTGTTTACTTTGGCGGGCGAAGATCAATCGTATACTTCAGGCAATGAAAAAGTTATAATTTCATATCTCGATTGGAACATTTGCCTACAAATATGTTATGATTTGCGTTTTCCGGTTTTTGTTAGAAATACAGAAGATTATGATGCGATTATCTATGTTGCCAATTGGCCAAAACCGCGAATTGCCGCTTGGGATGCTCTTTTAAAAGCCAGAGCAATAGAAAACATGTGTTATATTATTGGCGTAAATCGGATTGGAGAAGACGGCAATGGGCATCCTTATGTGGGTCACACTCAAATTATTGATGAACTTGGAAATTATTTGGTTGAACCCAATGAAAAGGAAGGCATTTTTATCGCAAATTTATCGCAATCAAAAATGATGGAAACCCGCATGAAACTTGGCTTTTTAAACGATAGAGATTCTTTTACATTCCTATAGTTTATCCGCCTATATTTAAAATTTGTTCTACGTCCCAATTGGATCTGACATCAATGATGGTGGGGTAATAATAAACTTCTTCTGTTTGTCTTTTTTCAAGATAACTACCTGTATCCCAAACACCATTTTGATTTTCGTCATAAATTATCCGAACAGTAAATTGATTGGGTTGTAGTAAATCAAACACCACGGGGTCATTGCTTGTAGCATAGCTTTGAGCAAGTGTTTTTCCTTTTGCATCAGTCAATTGCACAATAATTGGGTATGATTTTGCCCCGTTTATTTTGAGGGTTAAATTGCCATAATCTGAAAGACTTCTAGTGCTAAACTTGAATGCCAAGGAGTCATTAGATTTTTCAAACATGTCGGTTAAGGCTTCGGGTAAAAGCTTTAAATTGTAGTTTTCACGTTCTTCTTTACTAAAAAGAATATGAAGTAGGTTTTTCTCTGAATTATATGAGGTAGTAATTGGAACAACCAGAGAATCTTTATTTCGCAATTCCATTTTAGAAACGTCCCATTTTGATAATGGGGTACTTGTTTTTAAGGCAATAGTGTCTCTGTAATGCAAACTTCCTGTTGGGACTAAACCCACGGTTAAAGTATCCGCCTTCATGTTTTTTAACTTAACTGTAAAATCTTTCTCATGATTTGTGGAGGTAACTTGCAATTTAAGCGAATCTGCTTTTTGCATGGGATACCAACCATGTAACGAATCTTTTCCCTGAACAGGCGTTATTTTTGTTGGAATTTGTGAAAGGCCATTAAATAATTTTACAGCAACATTTTTTGGCTTTCGTTCATG
>JAUXNR010000493.1 GCA_030682755.1 Flavobacterium sp. | reverse complement strand
AAGGGTTTAAAAGTTTAAGGGTTTAAAAGTTTAAAGGTTTAAGTTTAAGGGTTGTATTGGTTTGGGCTAGGATTATGAAATTGCTATTTTAAGGCCTTGAAATTATCAAATTTTCATTATTACACGATTATATTGCTATTTAATGAAAATTCTATTTAAAAAAATCGTTTTTGATAAAAAATGATTTCCAAAAGAGATATTTAGCTATTAATTTTCTATTGTTCTAACGTTTTCGTAATTTTGCACCACAAACAAATAAACCTTTTTAATTTATGGCATTTGATATTGAAATGATTCAAAAAGTGTACGCTACACTAGCGGAACGCGTTGATAAAGCACGTGAGTTGGTTGGTCGTCCTTTAACGTTATCTGAAAAGATTTTATATTCTCATTTATGGGAAGGAACACCGACTCAGGCGTTTACCCGAGGAGCTGATTATGTTGATTTTGCTCCGGATCGTGTGGCTTGCCAAGATGCAACTGCTCAAATGGCTTTGTTGCAATTCATGCACGCCGGAAAAAGTAAAGTTGCAGTTCCTACCACGGTACACTGTGACCACTTGATTCAAGCAAAAGTTGATGCCAAAACCGATTTGGCTCGTGCGAAGCAACAAAGTAATGAAGTTTTTGATTTCTTATCGTCTGTATCTGATAAATACGGAATTGGATTTTGGAAACCCGGAGCCGGAATTATTCACCAAGTGGTATTAGAAAATTATGCCTTCCCGGGAGGTATGATGATTGGAACTGATTCACACACTGTGAATGCAGGTGGTTTAGGAATGTTAGCCATCGGAGTTGGTGGTGCTGATGCCGTTGATGTAATGTCCGGTATGGCGTGGGAATTAAAATTTCCAAAACTTATAGGTGTAAAGTTGACCGGAAAATTATCAGGTTGGACTGCACCAAAAGATGTTATTTTGAAAGTAGCCGGCATTCTTACTGTAAAAGGAGGAACCGGAGCTATTGTTGAATATTTTGGAGAAGGAGCTGTGGCTATGTCTTGTACCGGAAAAGGTACGATTTGTAACATGGGTGCTGAAATTGGAGCAACGACTTCCACTTTTGGTTATGACGCTTCGATGGATCGTTATTTGCGTTCCACAGGAAGAGCAGATGTTGCAGATGCAGCGAACAAAGTTGCAGCTTATTTGACGGCTGATGCTGAAGTTTATGCTAATCCGGAGCAGTATTTTGATCAAGTAATTGAAATCAATTTATCTGAATTAGAACCTCATTTAAACGGCCCTTTCACACCGGATTTGGCTACGCCAATTTCTAAAATGAAAGAAGAAGCTGTTAAAAATAACTGGCCTTTAAAAATTGAAGTAGGCTTGATAGGTTCATGTACCAACTCCTCTTATGAAGATATTGCCAGAGCGGCATCATTGGCCAAACAAGTATCTGATAAAAATTTAAAGACCAAAGCACAATTTACGATAACCCCGGGTTCTGAAACGGTACGTTACACGATAGAACGCGATGGTTTTATTGACACTTTTGATAAAATTGGAGCTACTGTTTTTGCGAATGCTTGCGGACCTTGTATCGGAATGTGGGATAGAGAAGGAGCAGAGAAAGAAGAACGCAATACCATCGTTCATTCATTCAACCGTAATTTTTCAAAACGTGCGGATGGAAATCCGAATACGTTAGCCTTTGTAGGATCACCGGAATTGGTAACTGCTTTGGCAATTGCAGGAGATTTAGGATTTAATCCATTAACAGATACCTTGATTAATGAAAATGGAGAAGAAGTACGATTAGACGAACCAACCGGAAACGAATTGCCTCCAAAAGGTTTTGATGCTGAAGATCCGGGCTATCAAGCACCTGCTGAAGACGGTTCAAAAGTGCAAGTGGCTGTAAGTCCAACTTCAGAGCGTTTGCAGTTGTTAGAACCTTTCTTACCATGGGATGGCAAGAACATTACCGGAGCAAAATTATTGATTAAAGCTTTTGGAAAATGTACTACAGACCATATTTCTATGGCAGGGCCATGGTTGCGTTTCAGAGGTCATTTGGATAATATTTCAAATAATATGTTGATTGGAGCCGTAAATGCTTTCAATCAAAAAACCAATACCGTTAAAAACCAATTAACGGGTGCGTATGATGCTGTTCCTGCTGTACAAAGAGCTTATAAAGCTGCAGGAGTTCCTTCGATTGTTGTGGGAGATCACAATTATGGAGAAGGTTCATCTAGAGAGCATGCGGCTATGGAACCTCGTTTCTTGGGTGTGAAAGCGGTTTTAGTAAAATCGTTTGCTCGTATTCACGAGACCAATTTGAAAAAACAAGGAATGTTAGCCTTAACATTTGCTAACGAAGCGGATTATGACAAAATTCAAGAGAATGATGTGATCAATTTCTTAGACTTGGTAGATTTTGCACCGGGCAAGCCGTTGACTTTAGAGTTTGTTCATGCGGATGGAAGCAAAGATGTGATTATCGCTAATCATTCGTATAATGACAGTCAGATTGGTTGGTTTGTGGCAGGTTCTGCTTTGAATTTGATTGCAGCTGCAGGAAAAGCTTAAGTTTTTTCTTTTTTTATATAAAACTCCTGAAGTGATTCGGGAGTTTTTTTTTGTAAAGTTTTTTAACATTAAGATTTTAAGACGCTTCGATTTTTTCATTAAGGGGATTAAGGTTTTTAACCGCAATCCCGATAATTATCGGGAGCAAAGAATTACGCTAAGGACGCAAAGACGCTTCGCTTTTTTCTATTGGTTAAGGTTTTTTTTTGCGAAGGTTGGAACGCGGATGACGCAGATGGCTTCGCCAACGCTGATTTTTGCGGATTTTTTTTAAGATGCTTTGCTTTTTTTTTAGGGTTAAGCTTTTTTTTCTCGCAAAGACGCTTCGCTTTTTTTAGGTAGGAAAGTTACCTCTCACAGAAAACACAGAATTTGAGATGCTTTTGTATTGTTTACGGTTTTGCCGGTTTAACGTAGACTTCTGTTGTTCCTGAATTCCAGTACACTTTTTCGAAATAGAAATCGATAGCGGTTAGTTTGTTTTTGGTTCGGATGTTGCATTTTCCATAGACCTTAGCATCGTTGCAGGTTACGGTTAGCCATTGGTTGTTTTCCAATTGGTTGGCTTCATACATTTTGAAGATGCTTTGAGCAATTTCTTCCCGAATGGTCATTTTAGCATTGTAGGTACTCACAATAACGGTATTCCCTTTTTTGCATCGGGATACTAATTCAATTCCGTTATGTCCGTGGTTGTATGTATCTGCTTTTTTTACTTGAGCAAAAGAAAGTTGCGAGATGAGCAACAAAACGATTCCGATTATTTTCATTGAGTGGTTTGATTTAGTCCGCTAGTTATATTTTTATTTCTAAAGAGTCCCAAAGCATTTTGATTATTTTTTGGCCTTGTTCTTTGTTTTCTTCATTCATGGTCATAGTCATGATCAACACGCCACTGTCTTTGAGTCCGTGTGAGGCTATTTCATAAGTATTCACATCGTCTTCATAGGTCAAGACTGCTTTTGCGACTTGCAAGTTGACTCCGTTTTTTAATTTTCTATTGTAGTCTTTTCGAACCAAGTCGTAACCATAATTTACACTTTCTTTGGTCACTTCATTCATCATCATTTCGTTTAAAAACTTTGGATTTATGGTATTGTAGCGTTGAATTATAATTCCGGATCCTTCAGCACTCATGATGGTTAGTTGTTCAACACCTTGTTCGACTTGTATTTTGGAAATTTTAAAATCACTCGGGTATTTAAAATTAAAAAACGAGTCATTATAAGATAATGTATCTTTAATGTTTACTTTCAGTACAGTACTTTTTCCGTTAAT
>JAUXNR010000481.1 GCA_030682755.1 Flavobacterium sp. | reverse complement strand
TATGCAAGAATTGTTAGAGAATGAATATATTAATAACAATTAAACAAATTTGACGGCTTAACAAGGCCATAAATCTCATTATTTTTAATAAATTAGCCACTTCAAATTTTATACAACAAACAAATGAAAAGTACTGCATTATCTCACATTCACGAAAGCTTAGGTGCAAAAATGGTTCCGTTTGCCGGTTATAACATGCCTGTTCAATATGAAGGCGTAACTGCAGAACACGAAACCGTTAGAAATGGCGTGGGTGTTTTTGACGTATCACACATGGGAGAATTCATTTTATCAGGACCAAACGCATTGGCATTAATACAAAAAGTGACTTCAAATGATGCTTCCGTTTTAACGGTTGGAAGAGCTCAATATTCTTGCTTACCAAATGATAATGGAGGAATTGTTGATGATTTGATTGTTTATAGATTGGAAGAAGAACAATATCTTTTGGTTGTGAATGCTTCAAACATTGAAAAAGACTGGAATTGGATTTCATCTCATAACGATTTGGATGTTGACATGAGAAATTTATCTGATAACTATTCCTTATTGGCCATTCAAGGACCAAAAAGTGTTGAAGCAATGCAATCGTTAACCTCAATTGATTTGGCTGCTATAAAATACTATCATTTTGAAGTAGCTGATTTTGCCGGAATTGAAAATGTTATAAT
Source organism: Flavobacterium sp. (assembly GCA_030682755.1). Lineage (GTDB taxonomy): Bacteria > Bacteroidota > Bacteroidia > Flavobacteriales > Flavobacteriaceae > Flavobacterium. The sequence continues at coordinate 725 of JAUXNR010000481.1, read as the reverse complement.
CTCTGCAACAGGATATACAGGGTCAGGAGGTTTTGAAATCTATTGTAAAAATGACGAAGTGGAACACATCTGGAAAAAAGTATTTGAAGCCGGAACTTCATACGGAATAAAACCAATTGGTTTGGCGGCTCGCGATACATTGCGATTAGAAATGGGATTTTGTTTGTATGGGAATGATATAAATGACACGACTTCTCCACTTGAAGCAGGTTTGGGCTGGATTACAAAATTCAATAAAGAATTTACCAATTCAACAAATTTATTAAAACAAAAAGAAGAAGGTATTTCAAAAAAATTAGTTGGTTTTGAACTTACAGAAAGAGGAATTCCACGTCATGATTATCAAATTGTTGATGCTGACGGAAATAACATTGGAATTGTAACATCAGGAACCATGGCTCCATCGCTCGGAAAAGGAATTGGTTTGGGATATGTAGCAACTGAATTTGCGGGAGTTGATTCTGAGATTTTTATTCAAATCAGAAACAACAAAGTAGCTGCTAAAGTGGTGAAGTTACCTTTTTATAAAAAGTAAATTTAGGAAATAGTAAAACAGAAAAATCCGCAATTGCGGATTTTTTTGTTTTATTTAAAACTTTTAAAGTTTAAAAACACCACCGATATTTAATACAGTATAAGAGTTTTTGAATGAAACATTTGAATCTTTTAAAATCTCAGTCAATCCTGACAATCCTTGAATATCAAACAAAATACCAAATTTCTCT
>JAUXNR010000472.1 GCA_030682755.1 Flavobacterium sp. | reverse complement strand
AAGGAATTTGGTTTAACTTTTATACAGATGAAAAAGTTTTTGGTGGAAGTGAAATATCGTTACCAGTTGCTGAATCTCACATTCCTGTCTTTGTAAAAGAAGGTTCGCTTATTCCGATGGTTCCTGTTTTCTATTCCACTGATACTTATCCTAGTGCATTGGAAATTCATTATTATCCAAAGGAAAATGCTGAAAGTCATGCCATTATTTATGAAGATGATGGAGAATTATTTTCCGCTATTGAAGAAGAAAAATATCAGCTTTCAAATATTGCAGCGAGTAATGCCAATCATCTTTTACATCTTGTAATTGAATCAAATAAGGGTGATTACGAAGGAAAGTTTATACAAAGAGAGTTAAGTTTTTATATACACGACTTTAAATAAATACCTAATCGTATTTTCTTGAATGGCAGAAGACTAAAAGCGACAAAACGAAAAATTGGCGATTACTTTTGGAATAAGGAAAAGAAAATATTATCCATAAATATAAATTGGGAAAATCAAGATTTAGATTTAAGGATTGAAAAGTAAGGAGTAAAAAGTATTAAAATGTTATATAATTCCATTAATGACATTTAATTTTTTTTGAGGTTGATTATATATTATTAGAAATGAAAAAGCACAAAAGTATTGCTCTTGTTGCACACGACAACAGAAAAAAAGATTTAATCGAATGGGTACGATTTAATAAGAAAAAATTACGTAATCATTTGATCACCTGCACCGGAACAACTGGAAAACTGGTAGAGGAAGAATTAAATAAAGATATTCTGGGACATGAAATGGTGGTGAAAAAAATGAAATCAGGACCTCTGGGTGGCGATCAACAATTGGGAGCTATGATTGCCGAAGGGAAAATTGATGTGATGGTATTTTTTTGGGATCCTATGTCTGCACAACCTCACGATGTTGATGTAAAAGCACTATTAAGACTTACAGTTTTATACAATGTGGTAACTGCTTCAAATCGTTCAACGGCCGACTTTATTATTTCATCCCATCTTTTTGATGAAGATTATGAGGTTCGCTTAAA
>JAUXNR010000534.1 GCA_030682755.1 Flavobacterium sp. | reverse complement strand
ATTTTATGTTGTTGATTTAGTGTTGAAAAATTATCAATCAAATATATTATTAACTATTAATTTAACAAACGATTTTCGTAATTTTGAGCTCAATTTAACGAAATATTATCAAATGCAACGCGACGAACAAATTTTTGAGCTTATTTTAGATGAGCAAGACAGACAAATACACGGATTGGAATTGATTGCTTCAGAAAATTTTGTAAGCGATCAAGTCATGGAAGCAGCGGGTTCGGTGCTTACAAACAAGTATGCTGAAGGCTATCCCGGCAAACGTTATTATGGCGGTTGCGAAGTGGTGGATCAAGTTGAACAAATAGCAATTGATAGAGCAAAAGCTTTGTTTGGAGCTGCTTACGCAAATGTTCAGCCGCATTCAGGCTCTCAGGCAAATACAGCAGTATTCTTTGCGTGTTTAAAACCGGGTGATAAAATCTTAGGATTTGACTTGTCGCATGGTGGACATCTTACGCACGGTTCTCCTGTAAATTTTTCAGGAAGATTATACAATCCTGTTTTTTATGGTGTTGAACAAGAAACCGGTCTTTTGAATTATGATAAAATTCAAGAAATTGCAACAAAGGAAATGCCAAAAATGATTATTGCGGGTGCTTCGGCTTATTCTCGTGATATGGATTTCAAGCGTTTCAGAGAAATTGCAGACAGCGTTGGAGCTATTTTATTGGCTGATATTTCGCATCCTGCAGGTTTAATTGCAAAAGGACTTTTGAATGATCCGGTTCCGCATTGTCATATTATTACAACTACAACACATAAAACCTTACGTGGTCCGCGAGGCGGAATGATTTTAATGGGTACTGATTTTGAAAATCCATTCGGAATAAAAACACCAAAAGGAGAAATCAGAATGATGTCGTCTTTATTAGATGCGGCTGTTTTTCCCGGAAATCAGGGTGGTCCGTTAGAACATATCATTGCGGCTAAAGCCGTAGCTTTTGGCGAAGCCTTATCGGATGAGTTTTTTACCTATACTTTACAAGTTCAAAAAAATGCAAAAGCCATGGCGGCAGCGTTTGTAAAAAGAGGCTATAATATTATTTCCGGGGGTACAGACAATCACATGATGTTGATTGATTTGCGAAATAAAAACATCACCGGTAAAGAAGCAGAAAATGCTTTAGTGAAAGCAGAAATTACGGTTAATAAAAACATGGTTCCTTTTGATGATAAGTCACCTTTTGTAACTTCAGGTATTCGTGTGGGAACTCCGGCAATTACCACAAGAGGTCTTGTTGAAGAAGATATGGAAACAATAGTTGACCTCATTGATACTGTAATTATTAACCATACGAATGAGGAAATAATTGAGCAAGTAGCTGATTCTGTTAATGAAATGATGAGTGAGCGACCAATTTTTGTCTATTAAAAATTGTTAATAACATCTTATAATTTGACCTTCAGATGAAAATTTCTTCTGAAGGTTTTTTTTATATTTATAGTTAAAATTGGTAGGTTTTTATTTATCAAAATCAATTTATTTAACTATGAAGTGTCAATTACTGTTATTTTTTCTTCTCCTAACCGGTTTGATACATCTTTTCGCTCAGGAAGATTATCTCAAACATAAAGTTGTTAAGGGAGAAACAGTTACAGAAATTGCACAAAAATATAAAGTGACTCCAAACGACTTATATACGCTCAATCCAAAATTAAGAGACGGTATTTTTGAAAATGAAATCATTCTGATTCCAAAATCTAAAGTTACTACTACGACTACGTCCCAAGAAAATACTTCAGTACCTACACCATCAAATCAAGCGGCCTCAACATCATCTTCCGGAGGAGTAATTGTTCACATAGTCCAGCCAAAAGAAACCAAATACGGATTAGCCAAACGCTATGGCATCACCGTGGAAGAATTGGAACGACAAAATCCACATACGGTTTCAGTTTTACAAATTAATCACCGTTTGGAGATTAGGGGAGGAAAAGACAGCGGAGGTTTTGTTTACAATGTACAACCTTCATCAGCAAACACTAAGACTGGTAAAATTATCTCGTATGTGGTGCAACCTAAGGAAACCTTGTATGGAATTTCCAGACGTTACGGAATTACGGTAGGAGATTTACTCGCAGCGAACAGATCAGTTACAGGAGATTTGATTAAAATCGGACAAACACTTAATATACCCGTAGCAGGAGAGGCAGTAACTTCTCAACAATCAAATACAAACTCTGGGTCTACCATTCATGTTGTTGAAGCAGGGGAAACCAAATACGGACTTTCAAAACGATACGGAACTACGATTGAAGAATTAGAAAGAAACAACCCGCATATTGTAACAATGTTACAAGTAGGTCATAGAGTAGTAGTTTCAAATTTTGCATCTTCTCCCGTTGTCGTTCAAAAACCTGAAGTTGTGGAAGTGCCTGTGCAAAATGAAAAAACTCCGGTTGTTCCCGAAACCAAAGCTCAGGAAGTGGTACAATCCAATACAACTGAAACAGAAAGTGGTTTTGTTTCCTATGAGGTGCAACCCAAAGAAACACTATACGGATTGTCAAGAATGGCTGGAATAAGTCAAGAAAAACTATTAGAATTAAACCCTCAAATGGTTGATGGTGTCAAAATTGGAATGATAATAAAATTGCCTTCTAATACATCCACTGCAACGCTTGAAAGCAAACCGGTTAGCACAAAGATTCAAAAAACGGGATTAGCAGCAACGCTAAATACACTTGAAAAGAAAGAAGTGGCCTTTTTACTTCCCATTGATGATGCTACTTTAAAAGCACTAGTTTTAGATCCTTTGCAAAGTGCTACAACTTTGGATGAAAACGCTAAGAGAACTAAAGATTTTTATCTTGGGGCACAATTTGCTGTTGATTCCATAAAAAAACTAGGAGTTCAGGTTGAAGCAAAACTATATTCAGTTACTCAAAACACGGCATTGAGTGTTGCTAAAAACAATAATTTACATACGTCCTCTTTGGTTTTTTATCCTGTTGAGGATTCAAAATCAGATAATATTGGAGAGTATTTAAGCAAGAACAATGTGCCTTTTTTAAGCTTTCAATCAGATGATACAAAAAGAACACCAAATAATTTTCAACTTTTACCAAAAGAAACAGAACTCAAAAAAGCGGTTTTAAATTATCTGTCAACCTTGAATGGTACAATTATCATTGTTTCAGACTCCGAAAAACAAAATAGTGAGCAATGGATCAAACAAAACTACACTGATGTTTTGTTTGCAAAAACAGACGACAAAGGAATTTTAGATATTGAATCTTTAAAGAGACTTTTAACGAAGAACAGCAAAAATTTTGTGGTTATGGATACAGATAAAACCGGTATCTTGTTGGATGCTACAACAGTATTGATGAAAGAATCTACAAATTATACCATTCAATTGGCTTTAATGGATGAAATTTCTTCTTTGAATGAAGAGAGTTTGTCTGAAATGAGATTTAAAGTTTTGAAAATGATTTATCCATCGGTAACAAAATTAGACAATGTAAATACTTTAAATACTTTTAAAAAGCAATTTAGAATGCAATATAAAAAGGATCCATCACCGGAATCGATAAAAGGATTTGATGTAACATTCGATGCATTGTTAAGGGTTTTTCAAAATAAAAATTTTGAAGCTACCGCAAAAGATAATGAAACACAGCAAGTAATGTATCGGTTTAAATACAATAAAAATACCAATGGTGGTTACTCCAATTTGGGAGTTTACTTATATCAATTTGATGCTGAAACCAACGTAAAACCTGTCAATTGATTAGAACAAAGACAACAATGATTTATACTATAAAAATAAATTACAACGTGTTCACATTTCATAAAAAAGCAATTTTTGGTTTTTTGATGCAACTTTTTTTCCTTTTTACTTTTGTAGAAAGTGCAAACGCTCAATGTCCAACCGTAACCAATACAAACCAATCTTTTTGTGACATTGAATCGCCAACAATTTCCAGTTTACAAGCCAGTAATAATGGAGGAGGAGTTGCTTGGTTTGCAACAGCTACTGCAACAACACCATTAACACCCGGTACAGGATTGGTTAACGGTCAAAGCTATTTTGCAGACAATAGTACCGGAGATTGCGGCACCCGAACTCAGGTTTTTGTCACCATTTTTTCAGCTCCTTTTGGTCAAAGTTTTCAAGGAGATTGTGTAGATGACCCTAATGAAGCTACGCTAGCAAGCTTAATAGTGATTGGGAATAACATTCAATGGTATAATGTGCCTTTTGGCGGTGTTCCTCTTCCTCTCTCAACAGTTTTAGTGCCCAACTCCATTTATTACGCCAGTCAAACTAATCCAAACACAGGTTGTGAAACATCAAGACGTTCTGTTTTTGTGAGTGTTGGTGTTGTGCCTGTTCCTGTTGGAAATAGTATTCAATATTTTTGTAATAATCCTTCAAATCCGGCAACTATAGGTGACTTAG
>JAUXNR010000466.1 GCA_030682755.1 Flavobacterium sp. | reverse complement strand
TACCATCATGGAAAGTGTTGGCTTACCTAAAGGTTTGATTCGCTATGCCAGTGAAGATGAAATTGTAAAAAAAGAAAAATTTCAATTCACTACCCGGATGAAAGGGTATGCAGCCGTTTTAACCATTTTAATCGGATTATTGATTGGAATGCTGTTTTTAAGAAATGATGTGGAAGCAACAATTTTAAGATTACCGGGACAATTATTTGAACATAAAGGAGAGAATATCAGTAATGTGTATACTTATAAAATAGTAAACAAAACATCAAAGGATTTCAATCAGGTAAACTTTAAATTATATGAACCAAAAGGAAAAATTATTCTTGTTGGAAATCCAAATGTTGTAGTAAAAGCAGATAAAATTGCAAAAGGAACCTTATTTATAGAAATAAATCCGGCCTATTTAGAAGGCGATAAAATCAAATTAAAGATTGAAATTTATAATGGTGAAGATTTAATTGAAACCACCACCACAAATTTCATGGGACCGAGGAGTTTTAATTAATCAATTGCCTCGGGCTTTAGCCCGAGGCAATATAAAAGAAAAATATGAAAATCAAAATCAGTTGGGGAACCGCCATCATCATCGCATTTGCGTTATTCATGACCTTTATATTATACTTTGTATTTAAAGTGCAATCCGATAGTAAATATGATAACGAATTAGTAATTGATGAATATTACAAACAAGAGCTCAAATTTGAAAACCAAATGGAGCGAGAGCAAAATTCTCTTGATTTAACAGAAAAAGTTATAATTAAATCATCATCAGAAGGAATAGAAATTACATTTCCAAAAACAATAGATTTTTCCATGGTTAAAGGAAAAGTGTCCCTGTATAGACCGTCTAACCAAAAACTGGATTTTGAAATTCCGATTTCATTAACCAATCCACATTTGCTCATACCTAAAAGTGATTTGGTAGACGGTCGTTGGGACATTTCTTTAGATTGGAATTATGAAGGAAAAGAATATTTAACTAAGAAGACAATTTATCTTTAAGAATAATATTTTGAAAGTTAGTTTAACCCGCAACTTGTAACTCGTAACTCGCAACTTTAATGCTTTACACCGCCTTCATCTTCGGCCTTGTCTCCAGCTTCCATTGCATTGGAATGTGTGGTCCTATTGCCATGATGTTGCCGGTTGACCGAAATAATCAAGCCAAAAAAATAGTCCAAATAACGCTTTATCATTTGGGAAGATTAACTGCTTATGGCATGCTTGGTTTGTTTTTTGGTATTT
>JAUXNR010000461.1 GCA_030682755.1 Flavobacterium sp. | reverse complement strand
GGCACACTATTGTAGCTTGGGGAAAAACAGCTGAAATCATTGAAAAGTTTGTTGAAAAAGGAAAGAAAATCGGAATCACAGGAAGGTTAACTTCCAGAAGTTATGATGACAAAGAGGGAAACAAACGTTATGTTACAGAAGTTGTAGCAAATGAATTGCTTTTGATGAAATAAGACGTTCAATATCAAAAATCAATAGAATCTGAAACGAGTTCAGATTAAAACTTTAAAAATTATACGCCATGAACACAATGAAAAACAGAGTACAATTAATCGGTCATGTTGGAAATGACCCAGAAGTAAAATCCTTTGAAGGAGGAAAAGTTGCTAATTTATCCATTGCAACACACGAATATTTCACCAACAAAAAGGGTGAAAAAGTTGAGGAAACCCATTGGCATAAAATTGTTGCTTTTGGCAAAACAGCAGAAACCATCGAAAAGTTTGTTGTAAAAGGAAAAGAAATTGCCATTGAAGGAAAATTATCATCCAGAAGCTATGATGATAAAGACGGAAACAAACGTTACATCACAGAAGTTGTTGTAAGTGATTTGATGTTATTAGGAAAAGCAAACTAACCACAAAAACCAAAAATTATGAATGTAAAACATTTCAGAGTTCGAGTGAGTGGGGAGCACTTGCAGAACGATCAAAATACCATCAATCAATTTTTAAATGAGGTAACGGTACATAAAACAGCCACAAACTTTATAGCAGGTATGATAGATTATTGGTCGGTATTGGTTTTTTATGAGCCAAAAATTTTAAAGCCAAGAGAATCCAAAGAAAGTGAGAAAGTGTCTGTTTTAAATTATGAGGAATTAAGTCAAGAAGAAAAAAACACGTTAAATTCATTGAAACATTGGCGAACTGAAAAGTCGTCAAAACTAGGATTACCACAATATATGATTTGTCATAATTCAGAGTTGATGACCATTGCAAAAATGAAACCCCATTCAATTGATGAGCTGAAACGGATCAAAGGTTTTGGAGAAAATAAAATCTCCAGATACGGAAATGATATTATTTCATTGCTTCAAGCAAGTTAAAAATTAAAAGCATCTGTCTCGGCAGATGTTTTTTTTGTATATTTAAAGTTCTAATTTTAAATTGTTTAAACATGGGAATCAAAAGTTATCAAGGAGAAATGGTTGGAAAAACAGCTCCGGAGCAAGAAAAGATTTGTGTTGAAAACTATATGAATAAGGCTGTTATAAGTTTTTCTGCCTCACAAAACATTTTGGAAGTAATGGATGCTATTGTAAAAAATGGCATTTCAGGTGGCCCGATTGTATCAGAAAATAATGAAGTAATTGGAATTATTTCTGAAGGCGATTGTATCAAACAAATTTCAGAAAGCAAATATTATAATCTCCCGATGGATGATATGAGCGTGCAACGTTTTATGACTCCAAATGTAATTTGTGTTGCTCCTGATGAAAACCTTCTTGATGTTGCCAATAAATTTTTATCCACCAAAAAAAGAAATTTTCCTGTGGTGCATCAAGGCAAATTAATTGGGTTGATTAGTCAAAAAAACGTGTTGAAAGCAGTTTTACAATGGTCGGGATCCAATTGGCATATTGCCAATCAATAATAAAACTCTTTTGCTATTCTGAATGTGTTTGCGTGAGCTTCAACAATTGTTTTGAGCTCAGGTGAATAGCCACCTCCCATGCTTACTTGAACAGGAATTTCATGTTTTTTACACAATTCAAAAACAAGGGCATCTCTTTTTTTGCAACCCTCGATAGTACAGGAAAGTTTTCCTAATTTATCGGTTTTTAAAATATCAACACCCGCCAAGTAAAATATAAAATCAGGTTTTTGTTGATTGATGATTTTGGGTAATGTTTCAGTAAGTATTTTTAAATATTCTTCATCAGTAGTTCCGTCTGCCAAAGCAATATCCAAATCTGATACTTCTTTTTTAAACGGATAATTGGATTTTCCATGCATGGAAAAAGTAAAAACTAACGGATTGTTTTGGAAAATTTCGGCTGTTCCATTTCCTTGATGAACATCCAAATCAACTATTAAAATGCTTTTTGCTAATTGATGTTCTAACAGATATTGTGCCGCAATGGCCTGATCATTTAACAAGCAAAAAGCTTCTCCACGATCGGTGTAAGCATGATGAGTTCCTCCGGCAATGTTGAAGGATATTCCGGTTTCAAAAGCTCTTTTTGCTCCTATTATTGTGCCGTTTGCAATTCGCAATTCTCGCTCAACCAATTCTGCGGACAAGGGGAAACCAATTTTTCGAGCTGCTTTTGGCTCTAAAGTCAATTGCAATAAAGCCGTTACATATTCATTTGAATGCACCGCCAAAACGGATTTCAAATCACATATTTCCGGTTCAAAAAAATCCGATAAAACGGCAGTTCCTTCATGTAGTAATTGTTGAGGCAACAATTCATATTTCATCATCGGGAAACGATGACCTTCCTGTAATGGATGTTTGTAAATGGGATGAAAAGCAATTGGAAACATTAATCTTCAAATTTTCTAAAGATGTATTCATTGGTTTTCCAATCTTTATATCCTAACACAAAATGACTTCCTCTTTTAAAAAAAGTAATTGTTGAAGATTCCTTATTGTTCTCCAAAAAACGCATCAATTTATCCATTCCTGTAGCTTGAACGTTACGTGTTATTGGATTTAAATTCTGATCAAATAAGGCATCAAATGAAACACTTTTGTGTTTGTATCCATTTTTAGGGTTATAAAATTGAGATTCATAACCTCCTTCACCATTTAAAATCAAAAACCCATTAATGGCCAAATCTGCCAGTAATCCCCATCCCGTACCGCTCTTTTCCTTGCTACTGATGCCGCCCATAGTAACCAAATAATTGGACTGGTGTTTGTAAACTGAAATTGCAGGATTGATTTTGTCTAATCGTTTCAGAAATGATTTAGTGTTTTTAATTTTAACGGGTTGATCAGCTTCTGAATTCTCATATATGAACTCGGAATTTTTAAAGCTAATGGCTTCTTTTAGATGTACTTTATGTTCTTTTAAAATTTCGCCTCTTAAATTTTTTATGGAAAAAGCAAATTCATTTGAGTTCGAAACTTGTTCAAAAACAAGTCCGTCTATAAAATAACTATTGTTTTTGTAACTTTCTTTCAATGGTGAAACAGGAATTTTATAATCAGTCACACTTGCAGTTTCCGGATTAAACTCAAGAATATGTGTAAAATTACTGTTGTAATTCAGCAGCAAATAATATTTGTTATCATGAAAAAAAAGCTTCTGTTTTATAGAAGTCTCAAATAAGCTATACGGATAATTGTTTTCGAAAGGCATAATAGGTAAAGTTGAAAACGCTTTTTCT
>JAUXNR010000455.1 GCA_030682755.1 Flavobacterium sp. | reverse complement strand
TTGTTTCTACTTCGAAATCTCCCTGACCATTCATTCACCTCATCCATCTTTGATATCATATTTCTTGAAAGAAATAGTCAGCATACTTATTCACAACAGTTTGGAAGTAAACAACAAGGTGGTTTTATAGATATCGTTCAGCCAATTCTAAATCGTACAATGCTAGATCGGGAAAAGGCAACATTAAATGTAGATTGTAGATTAGAATATATAGATTGGAATGTGGTTAAATATAACGATACTGATGGTAATATAGGTGAAGATTTATGGAGTGTGGTTTCTGCTATTAGTTTTAGACCAAATAGTCAAACAGTTATTCGTTTAAATTATAGATTACTAAAACAACGAGATATACTATTAAATCCACCATCTATGACAGATGGATTCAATTTTAGGATATCAACTTATTTTTAAAATAATTGCCCGATTTGTAATTATTTTTATTTTTTGTAAAAATGTACTACATTTACAACGATGAAAATCTTAAATATCATATTATCAATATATATAGTTATGCTTACTGCCTATCCTTGTGCAGATAAGCATAATGATGTTACTACTATTTCATCAAATTCACAAGTTCACTCACAACACAATCATTCGCACGATGAAGAAACAGATTTATGCTCTCCCTTTTGTGTTTGCAATTGTTGTGGTCAACAAACATTAACCTTTTTAGATGTTCAATCTTTTCAATTTTTAGTTCGATTTCAAGAAATAAAAACTTCAATTTCTTTTTATAAGTCAACTTCGTTTTCAAATTTCTACGGAAGCATTTGGCAACCACCACAGTTAGTGTAATGAAGCCCGAGTAATTTCGGGTTAATAAGTTGTGTCTTTTAAGCAACTAAAAAAAATAACAGTTCTCTGTTTATTAATTCATTACACAAAATAAAATGTTAGATAAAATCATTCATTTTAGTATCAATAATAAATTTATTATTGGTCTTTTTACTCTAGTATTAGTCATTGTAGGTAGTTATTCATTATATACTTTACCAATAGATGCTTTACCAGATATTACAAATAATCAAGTACAAATAATTACAAGTTCACCTACTTTAGCAACTCAAGAAGTAGAGCAGTTTATAACATATCCAATAGAGCAATCAGTTAAATCAATTCCTAATGTTGTGGAGCTTCGTTCCATAAGTCGTTTTGGTTTAAGTGTGGTTACCGTTGTTTTTAAAGAAGATGTCGATATTTATTGGGCAAGAGCACAAATAACAGAACGTATTAAAGAAGCAGAAAATACCATACCAAAAGGTGTTGGAACTCCTGAAATGGCTCCAGTAAGTACAGGTTTAGGCGAAATATACCAATATGTAGTATTTCCCAAAAAAGGGTACGAAGAAAAATACAACGCTACTGATTTAAGAACCATTCAAGATTGGATAATAAAGCCCCAATTAATTGGTACAAAAGGTGTTGCCGAAGTAAATACTTTAGGTGGAAACCTAAAACAATATGAAATAGCTGTGGTTCCAGACAAGCTAAGAAGTATGAATACAACCATCACTGAAATATTTGAAGCATTAGAAAATAATAATGAAAATACAGGTGGTGCCTACATTGATAAAAAACCTTATGCTTATTTTATTAGAGGTGTCGGAATGGTTAGCAGCATCGACGATATAAATAAAATAGTGGTTAAAAATCAAAACGGAATACCTATTCTTATTCGTGATGTAGCCAATGTTCAAATAGGTAGCAGTATTCGTTATGGAGCAGTAACAAAAGATGGAAAAGGCGAAGAAGTTTCGGGAATGGTGATGATGCTTAAAGGTGAGAACAGTGGTGAAGTAGTTAAGGTGGTTAAAGACAAAATGGAACAAATCAAAAAATCACTTCCTGAAGGTGTAGAAATTGAAGCGTTTATGGACAGAACCGTTTTGGTAAACAAAGCTATAAGTACAGTTCAAACCAATTTAATTGAAGGAGCATTAATAGTTATTTTCATTTTAGTATTACTACTTGGTAATTGGAGAGCAGGTTTAGTTGTTGCTTCGGTTATTCCATTGGCATTATTATTTGCTATTTCTATGATGAAACTTTTTGGAGTTAGTGGTAATTTAATGAGTTTAGGTGCAATCGATTTTGGGCTAATTGTAGATGGAGCAGTAATTATTGTTGAAGCGATAATACATCGACTCCAAGTAAGCAAAAAAGGCAAACTCACCACACAAGAAATGAATGATGAAGTATATCAAGCATCTTCAAAAATTAGAAGTAGTGCAGCTTTTGGAGAAATAATAATCTTAATTGTGTATCTTCCTATTTTAGCTTTAGTAGGTATCGAAGGAAAAATGTTTGGTCCAATGGCACAGACGGTTTCTTTTGCCATATTAGGAGCATTTATATTGTCTTTAACATACGTCCCTATGATGTCGGCTTTGGCATTAAAAAAACAAACAGGACATAAAAAGAATTTTAGCGATAAAATAATAGATACAATTTACAATTTCTACACACCTCTTTTAGAAAAAGCATTACGAGTTAAAGAAGCAATTATTGGTGTTGCTATTGCATTATTTATAGGCTCATTGTTTTTATTTAATACTTTAGGTGGTGAATTCATTCCTACACTTGATGAAGGAGATATTGCAACGCATTTAATCATAGCTTCCGGTAGTTCATTATCTCAAGAAGTGGAAGCAACTACAAAAGCTGAACAAATTTTAAGAGCAAAATTTCCAGAAATTAAAATGATTGTAACCAAAATTGGTTCAGCTGAAATTCCTACAGACCCAATGCCTATTGAAGCTGGAGATATGATTATTCTCTTGAAGGATAAAAGTGAATGGACTTCCGCAGAAACGAAAGAGGAACTAATGGAAAAAATGGAACATGCATTGTCGGATATTCCTGGTGCATTTACTGAGTTCTCCCAACCTATTCAAATGCGTTTTAATGAGTTAATGACTGGTGTAAGAAGTGATGTCGCCGTTAAAATTTTTGGTGATGATATTGATATGTTAGTTAGCAAAGGCGAGGAAGTTGTGCAATTAATTAATAGTATTGAAGGTGTTTCAGATGCTAAAGCAGAACGAGTTGCAGGTTTGCCACAAATAACAATTAGATACAATAAAGATAAATTAGCATTGTATGGTTTAAAAATTGGCGACCTGAATAAAGTAGTTCGTATGGGATTTGCAGGTGAAACCGCAGGTGTTGTTTATGAAGGAGAAAAACGTTTCGATTTAGTAGTTCGTTTAGCAAATGATAGCCGAAAAGATATTGAAAACTTAAA
>JAUXNR010000452.1 GCA_030682755.1 Flavobacterium sp. | reverse complement strand
TTTAATAAATTCCGTATGCGTAGCTCCGTGTTTCATTCCGAAAGCTTTCATTACGTGTTCATTCACTTTTTTGATGGCTTTTTCATCTGTACTATTATAGGGAATGTTAGCACTTCTGAAAATTCCGCCACCTTGTGAAATTTCCATTGGTGTGGCCAAATATTGTGACGTCAAGCTAAACAATACTTTACTGTTAAAGTTCAAACCATCACAATGATAAACAGCACCGGGTTTGAATTGCTCAACCAAATATTTTATCCGATTGTCACCCAATTCATGAATTTTTTCCCATAATTCTTCTTTGGAATGCACTTTCATAATTCCGGAGGCTGATGCCTCAGATCTTGGTTTCAAAACCCATGGTGGTGAAACAGTATCTGCAAAATGGTTTATATAATCATCATTGAACAACGCACTAAATGCCGGAACGGGAACGCCTTCTGCTTGTGCTTTTACACGCATGGCCAATTTATCTCTAAAGTACCTTCCTGTGGTTTGACCCATTCCATCCACTCGAAGATTCTCGCGTAAAAAAGTAGCTTTTTCTACATCAAAATCATCCAAGGCAACAATGGCATCAACTTTTTCTTTACGCATTAAACCTGCAACTCCTTGCAAAAGCATATCCAAATCCCAATCTATATCTTGGCCGGGCATATAAAAAATTTCATCAATGGAATCAAATGCCCAAGGCTTATTTCTTAATTTTTCTGATGTTATTAAAAAGACTTTGTTTCCTTGTTTCTTCAAATAAATCAAAAAGTCATTTCCTTTAAAATAATTAGAAATGCAAATAAAGGTTTTAGTAGTACTCTCCATAAATTATTGATTTTCAATAAAATTAGTAATTAAATGAACGCCAAATGCAGAAGCATGTTTGGTTTTGGCAAATTCATCGTCTATAAATGTAACTCCAGCAACGTCAATGTGTGCCCAAGAAGGATGATTATCTGTAAAAAATTCTAAAAATTTAGCCGCAGAAATAGCTCCGGCAACCGGTTTACCTGAATAATTTTTAACATCAGCAATATCACTTTCAATATCTGATTTATAGGCATCCCATAATGGTAACTGCCACAAACGTTCACCGATTTCATCGCCAGATTGTTGCAATTGTTTGGATAAGGATTCATTGTTTGTAAACAACGCTCCACATTCATTGCCTAAAGTGGCAACACTACTTCCGGTTAAAGTGGCAATGTCTATAACTGTTTCTGGATTATAATTTTTAATTAAATAAGACAATCCATCAGCCAAGATCAATCTTCCTTCGGCATCCGTGTCAATAATCTCGATGGAATATCCGCTGTAGCTTCCAATCACATCACTTGGTAAAAACGAATTGGCATCAACCGAATTTTCACAAGCCGGAACAATTGCCGTAACATGATACGGTAATTTCAAATCGGCAATCAATTGCATAGCACCTAAAACGGCAGCTGCACCTGCCATGTCACATTTCATATGAACCATTCCGGCAGTTTTGATATTTAAACCTCCTGTGTCAAAAGTAATTCCTTTGCCAACCAAGCCAATGTGCTTTTTTGAATCTACAGGTTTATACTCCATGATAATGAATTGCGATTCATTTGCACTTCCTTTTCCAACGGAATAAAAGGCATCCAAACCTATTTCTTTAGACTTTTTGTTGCCAAAAACTTCTACAGCAAAACCGTATTTTTTTCCTGCTTCAACAGCCCAATCGGCTAAATGTTTTGGTGTAATTTTATTTGGCGGCAAATCTACCAAATGAAACGTTTCCAATTGAGCATTTGCAATCTTGATGCCTCGTTCAATGGCATGTGTATTATCCAAATACGAATTAATTTCTAAAACAAATTCGTCTGTTTCAAACGGGTGTTGCTTTTTATCTTTTTTATAATGCCCCAACTGATAAGTTCCCAACCATAATCCGGAGATAATAGCTTCAATCATATCATCAGACAATTCGGTTGAAAGAAACAATTTGGCCTCATTTTTAAAATGGGAAACTTGTTTGGCTGAAATTCTTCGTAAAGCAGTTTTAATGGCTTTATAATTCTGATCTTTTCCCAAACCAATAAATAAAAAGAGATGCTCATCTTTTTCTAAGGTATAAAGACTGTCTTTTTTTCCTGAAAAAATAGATTTTGACAAATTAATGTCATCAAAAATAATGGCTTCTTCTGTTTCCAAAAGCGGAATTAAATTTACTTTTTTAAAGGTTTGATTGTTTGTATAATGAATTTTCATTGATAAGCTTTTGATTTTTTAATTTTTGCTTTTGCTATTGTTACTCTTCTTTCGTGCTGAAAAACAACCATTCAATAGCTTTCGGAAATTCGTCACTCCAAAAAACTTCATTGTGTTTTCCTTGTTCGTTGATGCTTAATCGCACTTTCATTTTGTCATTTAAAGCATCTTTTTTTAACAATCGCTTCTTGAAATTTTTAACATGATCAATCATTGTGGCACTTTCATCGCCTCCGGCATATAAATAAATTCGGGTATCTTGAGGTTCATCCATATCCAAAAATGATAACTTGATTTTAGGAACCACCCATAAAGAAGGTGAAAAAATCATCAATTTGCCAAATACTTCAGGATACATAATGCCACTAAAAATACTCACCAAACCACCCATTGAACTGCCACCAATTCCGGTATGCTCTCGTTCGGGTTTGGTTCTGAAATTAGTATCAATAAAAGGTTTCAAGGTGTCTGTTAAAAAACGAATGTATTTTTTTCCTTGTCCGGCACCTAAAACGGTGTTGCCCACATTGTATTCTATAATTCTTTCATTATCTGCGTGTTCAACTGCAATAACAATGATTTTCCCAATTTTATATTCAGCCATAACGGCTAATTTTTTATCAATCTCCCAATTACCATACCTGGCTTTTTCATTAAATAAATTTTGAGCATCTTGCAAATACATCACCGGATAATGTTCTGTTGATGTTTCATAATCATACGGCAATAAAGCCCAAACTTTTCTTTTTTTATTGAGTTGAGGAATTTCAAACTCTTCAGAAATCAAATGTACTTTTGGTAAAAAATTAGATTTAAAAGGCAACCAATTATGTCGCCATTTAGCAACGTGCTCCCTTTGAACGCCATTGTGTTGCTTGCAAGATCTGTTTTCTGTACGGTTACCATATTTGTCAATTTCAACTTCACTCCAATCTCCCCGAGTGAATTTGTAGAGTAATTCATCGGGATAGTTAAAATCATGCGGAAACTTGAAATGATATAGTCCTTTTCCAACCTTCTCCATTTGGAATTTTTTATCTTGAGTAACCCAAAGATTAAAATTTCCGGAAATATAAACCGGTCGATCATCATCTTCATCAGTAGTCAGTATAAAATTGAGTTGGGGCTCTATTATATTTTTATCAGCTTGTTGTGGTATTGTATTTTCTTCTGGCTTCATGCTCGTTA
>JAUXNR010000449.1 GCA_030682755.1 Flavobacterium sp. | reverse complement strand
CCATGATTTAATAAAGCATGGGCTACTTCATGGCCCATTACCGTGGCTAAACCAGCATCATCTTTTGTAATAGGCAAAATTCCTGTGTAAACCACAATTTTACCACCCGGCATACACCAAGCGTTAACGGCTTTATCTTCTACCAATTTGTACTCCCACTGATAATCTTTCAAATAATTTGGTTGACCAACTGCAGTTAACCATTTTTGAGCGGCATCCTTAATTTTAATCCCAACTGTTTCAACTCTTTTAGCATCTGCAGTTCCGGTTAAAACTTTATTTTCCTTTAAAAATGCATCATATTGTTGAAATGCTGTTGGAAAAATAGAACTATTGTCCACTAACGCTAAAGTGCTTTTCCCTGTTAAAGGATTAGTGGCACATCCCATTGTAAATAATAGGAAACTAAATGTACTGAAAGCAATAACTCTTTTCATTGTTTTATATTTTTTGAATAGTAAATGTACGAAATTTTACTTATTTCCCAACAATATGTAATTCCGTAAAGAATTTATCAACTAACAACGAATTTTTTCCGTCAAAAAAAGCAGATTCTAATGAAACCTTCTCATTATCAATTTCGATGGAAGAAATTTTAAACGGTAAACCAATTATATTAATTCTAAATTTTGAATAATTTGTCAAAAATTCTCCCACCTGATGCAACTGAATAATCAATTCTTTCTCTTTTCCGGTAAGGTTGAACGTTCGTAACGAAAATCTTCCTTTATTATAATCGTAACCATCTTGAGCATCTTCATATAAAACTGATTTTTCTTTTCCGAATTTATAATAAACATCCAACGTGATTTCTTCAAAATCTTTTTCGCCTACATATTGTTGAACAGGATATTTTGGAATAATGGCTCCTTCTTTTATGAAAATCGGAATTTGATCATAATCAGTCGCTACCCATAATTCCCTTTTACCTTCAACCAATTCATTGGTCCAATAATTATACCAGTTCCCTCTCGGAAGGTACATTCGTCGTCCCACTGCATTTGGTTCTAAAATCGGACAAACTAAAATTTGATTACCAAATATAAATTCATCTGTTCTATATAGCGTTTGGACATCTTCCTGATCAAAGTAAACTAAAGGTTTCAACATCGCTTCGCCTTCATTCACATATTTCCAAAACATGGTATATAAATATGGAAGCAATTGGTAACGAAGGTTGACGAATTTTCGAGTAATATCTACTACTTCTTCCCCAAACGACCAAGGTTCTTGCTCACCGTGATCACCTGAAGAATGTGTTCTGCAAAATGGATGAAACACGCCTAGCTGAATCCAGCGAGCATATAATTCGCCCGAAGGTTGTTCGGCAAAACCACCAATATCAGAACCTGTAAAACCCATTCCGCTGATCGACATCCGTTGCATTTGAATATTGGCAATCCACAAATGTTCCCAAGTGGCTACATTATCGCCTGTCCAAGATGAAGTATAACGCTGAGCACCGGAATAAGCCGAACGCGTGATGATAAATGGTCGTTTTGGATAAGCAAATCGCTTTACACCTTCATAGGTTGCTCTTGCCATTTGTGTTCCGTAAATGTTGTGAGCTTTTCGGTGACTGCACGGATGACCATCATAATCATGACGAACATCCATCGGGAAAGTTTTTCCGGGAACATCCATTACTGCCGGTTCATTCATATCATTCCAAACACCTTTTACACCAATATCTGAAATTAATTCTTTGAATAATCCGGCCCACCATTCTCGTACTTCAGGATTGGTATAATCGGGAAAATTACATTCGCCCGGCCAAACTTTTCCTTTCATATACGGTCCGTCAGCACGTTTGCAGAAATAATCTTTGTCTAAAGCTTCATTATAAACCGAATATTCTTTATCGATTTTAATTCCGGGATCAATAATTACAACGGTTTTAAATCCGTCTTGCATTAATTCTGAAACCATTCGTTTTGGATCGGGAAAATATTCTTTGCTCCAAGTGAAACAACGGAATCCTTCCATATAATCGATATCCAAATAAATGGCATCACACGGAATTTTAAGCTTTCTGAAAGTAGAAGTGATTTCTTTCACTTTACTCTCAGGGTAATAACTCCATTTGCATTGATGATAACCCAACGTCCACATTGGCGGAAGCTCCGGTTTTCCGGTTAAATGCGTATAATTTGTCACCACATCTTTCATTTTCGGACCGTAGATGAAATAATAATTCATCTCTCCTCCTTCTGCCCAAAAACTGGTTACATTTCTGCGTTCGTGACAAAAATCGAAAAATGTTCTGAAGGTATTGTCGAAAAATATTCCGTACGCATTATTGTGATGTAAGCCAATATAAAACGGTACTACTTTGTATAAAGGTTCTTGTTCTCGGTGAAAAGCATATTGATCGGTTGCCCAGTTTTCAACGCGTTTTCCTTTTAAATTTAAATGTGTGGCTTTATCGCCCATTCCGTAATAACATTCGCCGTCATTGGCTTTCTTACTCATTTTTACAATGTTTCCACCAAATTCGTAGCTTTCTTCCCAATGAAAACCAATTTCGTCATCCAAAATTTGAAAACCTTCTAAATCAAAAATCGAAACTTTTGCATTCTGTTTATTGATTTTACAAACTATTTTACTGGTTGTAATGGTGTAAAAAGCTTTGTGCTCTTCTACAGCCAATTCGTTATAACCGTGGGATTGACCTTTGTCAATAGCATACGAAAAGTCTTTGTTGAAATAACCTTTGGTGGTATAGCGAAAACGAATCATACTATCGCGAAGAATGGTTATTTTTAAAACAACATTATTCTCCGTATAAAAAAAGACGTTGTCAACATCTTGATTGAATGACACTATTTTGGAAGGAAACTGATCGCCTTTATGTTCTAATTCGGTATTTGTAATCATAGAAATTGGATTATAATTGTCAAATTTACAAAGTTGAAACTTTTAATCACTTTTTAATTTGAGGTTTTATTAACTCAAACGTTTGCGTTATTTGATAAAATAGAAATTACTATACTAAAAATAAAAAAATAGATTTTTAAAACTTTTTTATAATCTAAACGATTAAGGTATTAAG
>JAUXNR010000446.1 GCA_030682755.1 Flavobacterium sp. | reverse complement strand
AAACATTGTAGTCATTGATAATTATGACAGTTTCACTTATAATTTAGTGCATTATCTTGAAGATTTAAATGCTAAAGTTACCGTGTATAGAAATGATGAATTTGAATTAGAAGAATTAGAAAAATTCGATAAAATCCTTCTTTCGCCCGGACCGGGTGTTCCCGACGAAGCGGGTTTGCTCAAAGCTGTTATTCAAAAATATGCTTCGTCAAAAAGTATTTTGGGTATTTGTTTGGGCCAACAAGCCATTGGCGAAGTTTTTGGCGGAAACCTAATCAACTTAGAGAAAGTCTATCACGGCGTTTCATCTAAAGTAAAAATCATGAAAGAAGACACTCTTTTCAATGATTTACCAAACGAGTTTGAAGTGGGTCGCTATCATTCTTGGGTGATTAATACCGAAGATTTTCCAGAAGTTTTAGAAATAACAGCTGTGGATGAAAACGGTGAAATCATGTCAATCAAACACACAGTTTATGATGTAAAAGGCGTGCAATATCATCCGGAAAGTGTTTTAACACCAAACGGAAAGAAGATTTTGGAAAATTGGCTGAAGAGTTGATCTGTCGTCTGTTGTCTGTCAACCGATTTCGAACAACTAATCACTAATTACTATTAACTAAAAAAAATGAAAAACATACTCAATCAATTAATCAACCACAAAACGCTTACGCAAGAGGAGGCCAAACAAGTTTTGGTTAATCTTTCCGCAGGACAGTATAACGCAAGTCAAATGGCTGCATTTCTGACGGTTTACATGATGCGAAGCATTACCATTGAAGAACTTTCCGGTTTTAGAGACGCACTTTTAGAATTGTGTATCCCTGTTGATTTTTCAGCATATAACACCATCGATTTGTGTGGAACAGGTGGTGATGGAAAAGATACTTTCAATATTTCAACTTTAGCTTCATTTATTGTTGCCGGAGCGGGAATTAAAGTTGCCAAACACGGAAACTACGGGGTTTCTTCCATTTCAGGTTCTAGTAACGTCATGGAAAATTTAGGTGTTAAATTCAGCAACCAACAAGATTACTTGGAAAAGTGTTTGGAAGAAGCCAATATTGCCATTCTTCACGCACCGTTATTTCATCCGGCGATGAAAAATGTGGGTCCCATTCGAAAAGAACTAGGTGTGAAAACGTTTTTTAATATGCTTGGACCCATGGTAAATCCTTCTTTTCCAAAAAACCAGATGGTTGGTGTTTTTAGCTTGGAATTGGCCAGAATGTATGCTTATTTATATCAGAAAACAGAAACCAATTTTGCCATTTTATATGATTTAGAAGGATTTGATGAAGTTTCGCTGACCGGAAATGTGAAAGTAATTACAAACACCAGTGAACGCATTTTAACACCGGAACATTTTAATACAAAATCTGTGACATTGCATCAAATTAAAGGTGGTGAAACGGTGGAAGAATCGGCTTCCTTATTTTATACTATCCTTTCAGGAAAGGGCACACCTATGCAAAATCAAGTAGTTTGTGCCAATGCAGCATTAGCCATCGCAACAATGAAACAGCTTTCAATAGAAGAGGCTTTAAAAATGGCAGAAGAAAGTTTAAACAGTCAAAAAGCTCTTGAAAAATTAAAAATACTTCAAAACTTAAGTCGATAATGAATATTTTAGACCAAATAATCGCTTCTAAAAAACGTGAAGTGCTGTTGAAAAAATCAATCATTCCAATAAAACAATTGGAACAATCGGTTTTGTTTGAACAAAAAACGAGTTCGTTGGTTCATCATTTATCGAATAGTGCAAGTGGAATAATTGCTGAACACAAACGCAGATCGCCATCCAAATCGGTCATTAACCAATCGCATTCCGTGGAAGATGTAGTGAAAAGCTATGAAAACGGCGGAGCTTCAGGAATTTCTATACTCACAGATGGTCAGTATTTTGGTGGTTCATTGGACGATTTAATTCTTGCAAGAGCCACAACGAATTTACCGCTTTTGCGAAAAGATTTCGTGGTAGATGAATTCCAAATTATTGAAGCTAAAGCTTTTGGAGCTGATGTAATTCTTCTAATTGCCGCAGTTTTATCAAGAGACGAAATAAAACAATTGTCAGAATTGGCAAAATCACTTCAATTGGAAGTCTTATTAGAAATTCACAACCAAGAAGAACTCGAAAAATCAGTGATGCCAAGTTTAGACTTCATAGGTGTAAACAACCGAAATCTGAAAACATTTGATGTGAATTTAGATTACAGCAAGCAATTAGCAGCTCATATTCCATCAGAATTCATCAAAATTTCAGAAAGTGGAATCGATGACACCGCTGCAGTTGTAGAATTGCAACAATATGGATACAAAGGATTTTTAATGGGAGAATATTTTATGAAAAGTGAAAACCCGGAAAAAACCATAACGGAATTTATCAAAAAACTAGCACTATGAAACTAAAAATTTGCGGCATGAAAGATCAGAAAAATACCAATTCCATCAGTGAATTGCAACCTGATTTTTTGGGATTTATTTTTTGGAAAGATTCCATACGTTTTTGCGAAGACATCATTGAAAATATTCCGGACAATATTTTAAAAGTTGGAGTTTTTGTGGATGCTGATTACAATGATATCGTTGATAAAGTTATTGCACATAACCTAAATTTTGTGCAATTACACGGCAATGAATCACCTGATTTTTGTGTAGAAATAAAAAAGACAAATGTTAAAGTGATTAAA
>JAUXNR010000437.1 GCA_030682755.1 Flavobacterium sp. | reverse complement strand
AATGATGAAGCGAATTGATCCACCCGGTAGTCAATACGAATCACAATTTACAGATTTTGGATTGGATGGTGCATCCAATGCAAAATACTTTTATGCCGTAAGAGAAATCAATAATCAATTTAAAACAAGTGAATACAGTGAAATACTAGGGCCGATTAGCTTGGTAAATACCGCACCTCCAATTGCTCCTGAAATTATTAAAGTACTACCTGTTTTAGAGAACAGAGTTATTGGTGTAGCTCCGTCTGTACAATTACAGATTAATGCCTATCCTAAAGCTCAAAATATTGCTAAAATCTCCATTTACAGAGCAGATAATCCGTCTGAAGCATTATCAATAAGAACTATGAAACTAGTCAAAGTTCTTGATTTAGAAGTAGAAAATTTACAAGATGAAAGTAAATGGATTTTTGAAGATGATTTTTCTGATTTGATAGAAGTACCATTCGGAGATCCTCAATTTTATAAATTAACTGTTTCCAGAAGAATCCGTTACAATGATAAAGAATTAGCTAACATTGTTGATTATGCACCCTCTGAAGCCTCTAAACTAATCATTACAAATGTTGTAGAAAATTATAGTCCCATATCTCCGCAGCTAGACTATTATTCTGAGGCTTTAAATTCCAATGATGAATTAACAAACGTTGTATTACACTGGCAAAAGACATGTTACAAAGCCAAGTATCATTTGTATAAAATGAATTCACAAGGGAATTGGGTAAAAATACATGAGCTACAAACCAACGATCTAGATATTTATCTGCCTTTGGAAATAACCGATTTGGCAACAGGTACACTTTACACTTTGGATAATGATGGTAATGTAATCTATCATCATTTTAAAGTTGTTACTGAAAACACTGCCGGTATGATGAGTCGAGAAGAATATATACTTACTATACATGATGAATCAAATTGGCAGGATATTGGCGGAATTGGGGATATGATTATAGGAGGAACATTTTACATACGATAAACAAAAAAATAAAAATTATAAGTCATGGCAACAAAAAATAAAACAGAATTAAAAACATATTTTGAAACAGGTAAAAGACCTACACAAGAAGAATTTGAAAACTTCATTGATAGCACGTTGAATATACTGGATGATAAAGCTACAGAGGCAGAAGCACAAAATGATCAGATTGACAATAAATTTTTAACCCCTAAAACAGCTAAACAAACAGTACAAACTTATGCTCCTGTTAAAAAGGTTAACAATATATCGCCTGATTCTAATGGAAATGTTTCAATTGCGAACGTTAGTGGATCAGCTTCCACTATTACCGGTTCAATCTCTAAAAGTCAAGTTACCGGTTTGGAGAATGATTTGAACAATAAACAAAATGTATTAGTAAGTGGAACTACTATTAAAACAATTAACGGGCAATCTATTCTAGGAAATGGTGATGTATCAATTGCCGGCTCAGCTCCTGTTAAATTGATAGGAGTTTTAGCATCAAATTTCACCCTTAGTAATTCAAATACTGTGCAAAATGCATTTCCTTCTTCGTGTGATGAGTTTACTTTATCCGCGAATAAGACTTACTTTTTTAAAGGAAAGTATTTAATTTCAAATGGAGCTACGAGTCACACAACTGCAATTGGTTGGCTTTTGTCCTCCGGACTATCTATTTCTTCAATGGAGTATGTTGCAAAAGTATTTTCGTCTGCTTTAAATGCTATATCTACCTCTGCTTCAAATGTTCAAGTTAGTGGATCATCGAGTAAAGTCTTAAATGCTGCTAGTACTGCGGTAACTACTACAATTGAGTTTGAGGGTGTATTGCGTTGTACAGCAGCTGGTGTTTTAACACCACAATTAACATTTTCTGCTGCACCAGGAGGTACAAATGTTATGAAATTAGGTAGTTACATGGAGTTAACAGAAATAGGTAACAATACTGTTCAAACTGTTGGTACAGTAAGTTAAGTTTATTAAAAATTTTAACTGTTAAAATAGAGTGATTATACTCATATTGTTTCACAGTTTGGTGTTTTTTTGTTACATTTGCTAGCTGCTGAATTAGTTATAATTAGCTGAATATTAATAATTTGAAAAATGAAAAGGACAGTACTGATATTATATTTCTTATTAATTTCAACAATTCCAAGTTTTGGACAATGTTGGGAGTCTGTTGCCGTAGGCTATGCTAATGTTTTTGCTATTGCCGATAACGGTACATTGTGGGCATGGGGCAAAAATACTTTTGGAGAGTTAGGTGATGGTACCAATGTTCTAAAGAATTCTCCAGTGCAAATTGGGACAGACAATAATTGGAAAGAAGTTTCTCCTAGCATGGACGGTATTTACTCTTTTACCCTTGCCGTAAAAACTGATGGCACTTTATGGTCATGGGGAAGTAACAATAGAGGACAGTTGGGAGATGGTACAACTGTGTTTAGAAATTATCCTATGCAAGTAGGTACAGATACTGATTGGAGTACCGTTGCTGCCGGACTTAGTCATTCCATTGCTATTAAACAAAATGGTACACTATGGGGTTGGGGCAATTCTGAAAGATTTGCTTTAATAGGCTTTCCAAGTGGACCAAATGTTTTAGTTCCCGAGCAAAGAAGTCTTGATGCCGATTGGAGGGAAGCTTCTGCCCATGACCGTGTAACAGTAGCGGTAAAAACAAACAACACAGCATGGGGATGGGGTTGGAACCAAAATGATATGTTGAAAGCTCCAGCAGGTGCAACAATTGCTGGTAATGTTCAAAATCCCGTTCAAAAACTAGGTGGAACAAATGTTAAACACACCAGAACAGGAGATAGAATAAATTTTGATATTAAAACTAATAATAATGTAGGAACTACCAACTCCCCATATTTTGTAAGAGATGCTGATACTGGTGTAAGTACATCGGTTTATATCAGATTAGATAATAGCACTTTGTGGTTTACAGGAATAATACAGGGAAGTACTAATCCAAATATTCAACCACTAACGCAACTTGGTACTGCTGCCAATTGGGTTGCCGTAAGTGTTGGTAGTCAATGTAATGCTGCAATAAATTCGGCTGGTGAAATATGGACATGGGGAAGCAATTTTCATGGTGGTTTGGGCATTGGTGTTAATAGTACTGCGAGTAGTTCGACTGTACCTGTGCTTGTTCCTTGTCCTACTGTGTTAAGTAATCCAAGGCATGATTTGAAAGTAGCATTGCAGCTCTATCCAAATCCCGTTCAAAATATATTCTCACTCGAATCGGATTTAGCAATAGATCGATTGATAATTTTCGATATCATGGGGAAAGAGCTATTTAATCAAACCTTCAGTAATTTGACTATTGACGTTGATGTTAGTCAATTTCTGGACGGTTTATATATTGTTCAGGCTTTTTCAGGAACTAGTTTTAGTCAAATTAAGTTTATAAAGAATTAAGCAATTTACCATACACATAAAAAGATAAACCAAAACCATCTCAAGCGAGATGGTTTTTTTGTGATGACTTAAATTACGTATTTTCACGTATTGACACCAATCATTTTAGTATTTACATTTATAAGTCTTTATTAGATTTAAAATCTATTCTAAGGTCTGTAGCTTTTGTTTTAGCTTTATCGTTATATATTTTTAAATTGAAGACAAAAAAGGAACTTTTACAAATTTTTATATATTTGACTATTAACAAAAAGACTACACAAAAAAACAATTCAAAACTTTTTAACTGTCTGCAAAAGATAGTTATTTTGCTTTCAATCTTAACGAAATCATTTTTATTTTCTGTACTATTTTACTTGTTACAAAATGGTAGTACGCCCCTTCTTTTGCTTAAAAATTTAATTAGTTTACTAGGAAATTGACTAACAAGTCTTTAAATACCATATTAAAAAAAAATTGTTATTAGTTGCTACTGTTTTAGTAACCCCAAAAAATCTTAACTTCTTTATCATGTATCGTATAGCATTAATAGATGATCATACCCTTTTTCGAAAATCTTTAATTTCATTACTAAGTGAAATGGATGACATGATTGTTGTGTATGATACCGATGATGGTGAGAAGTTGCTTAATTTTATCCAGAATCAAGAAGTTGATATAGTACTTTTGGATTTACAGATGCCCAAGATGGATGGTTTTACTCTCAGTAAACAGCTTCGTGAGAAGTATCCAAAGATTAAGATTTTAGCGTTATCTCAATTGATGACTGAGGAAGTTATTTATAGGTTGGTAAAGGTGGGAGTAAACGGCTACATTTCAAAAAATTCTGAAACTGATCAATTTGAGACAGCTCTAAGAAGTGTCTTGGTGAAGGGTTTTTATTTTGATTTACCACTATTAGAATTAGTACGACGATTTACTTTTTCTAATGAGCCGCACCCTACTGCTATACCATGCACTACTTCGGAACTTATTACACCGCGTGAGAGAGAAATCATATTATATACTGCCAAAGGATGGACTAGTGAAGCAATATCCAAAGTGTTATGTATAAGTGTCCGAACAGTTGATAGCCATAAGCGAACAATATTAGAAAAAACGGGATGTAGTAATTTTATTGCTGTAATTGTTAAGTGTCTTAACGAGTATGTCATTTCTTTAGAAGAAGTGAAGTGACCCTAAAAATGGGTAAAAATATGTTGAGTAAAACTTTAAATGACCACTTAGCACTCTTATAGATACTAAACCATTTTTTTTATCAAGATAATGAAATTTTGTACTGATTTTCAGTTTGATTTTATTTGATAACTATTCGTTAGATGATGGTTCAGTTAAGGAGGATGTTATGAACTATCCTATATTGCTTACTCCTTTTATTTTTGACTCGTTCCTTACTTTGCAGTAAAGCAAACAGATATAAACATAAAAAATAATTTAACAGAAATTAACAAAAAGATGATATAAAATGGGTAAAATTACCTAGAGATTTATTTGAACAAGCTTAATATTTTTATGGAATCAATAATCCTAAAAATATTCATTTATGAGCAGTTTAAAAGCTACCCCATTGTTTCGGTTTGTTCATCACCGAAGTCCGGAGTTGTATTCTGAATTTGAGCAGGAGCAGAAGTTTATTATGCGACCTGAATTTGAAGATCCTTATCTGTTGGCTGTTCGGCAAAATCCGGAAGCCGAACGATGGTCATTATTGGCTAGTGTTGTGTTGCCAGAAGTATATTCCATTGATGTTTTAAAAGAATTTTCTTTGTATGCTTTTTCACAATGGTTGGCCAAGCACAAGCATGATGTTACCACAACAGAATTACTGGAGCGAATGCAAAAGAATTATGACTTTAATGATGTCACCCGGATAGCATTAAAGCCTGTACTTAGTAGTGATTTTCTAGACCCTTTAACTGAAACAAATCGTAGGGCTTTATGGACTCAATTGATTTATCAAGTAGTTCACCAAGAAAGTCTATATGCTAAAGAAATAATTATACAATTGTTGTTTGCTGATCATGTAGTCAGAACTTTAATCAAAGATATTTCTGTAGAAAAAATTGATTCTCTCAATAAGATTATACTTGGTGCTAAAGTTGTTTTACCTAATGATTTTTTTAATGGAGTTCATTCATCAAATACAGCAAGAAAATCAGAAGATTTTAAAACGAAGCGGGTAATGTTGCATTCTACCTCTGAACAAGTGTTAAAAAATGATGCTGTTCATGAGTTACAAACCCAAATTAATACACTAAAAAAGGAACTTCAAAGAGCTGATGCTGTTTATCAGAATGCCTATCAAAAAGCTAAAGACCAATATGATAAGCAATATGAAAGAGAGGTAACTCCATTGATTAAGCAACACCAAGCCGATTATGATAGAGAGCTCCGTAAGTGGTGTGATCTATTGCCAACCAATCAAGAATACAATCCATTAGATCCGTGTAAGCAACCGCCTTATCTAGAAGAGCCTAACTATCCTGATTATTCTTTTAGTTATCCTTATCCTGATGATAGATTTTATATTGAGCACCTAAGTGAAGACAGTTATGCGTTTTTAACTTCTTTTCAACGCAATAGTGCACAATATCGTCCTTTACCTTCCATGTCGCCGATTTCTTTATCACCTATCGCTGATTTTGAAGTTAATGATTTTAATACTTATCCAAGTCCAGGACATATTTTACCAACGTTTAATGATTTGATTGATAATTTGACTCCCATAGTTCAACCATTGCCTGGTCATCAGACGCCGGTAGTTGCAACGCCTACGGGGCCTTTGCTACTTGATGTACAACTGTTAGAACCTTATCATTATCGATTGTTTGCCAGTATGCGGGGCGATAAGCTTCAATTGAATTTTTTTATTGGACTTCCACAAACAGGATATGATTTATCTGAATTTCAAATTACAGCAGAAAATCAAAATAGTTCCTTAAATTTTACTTCTCAACAAGTATTGAATAAGAACATTGAAGGTAATTTGCTCAGTTTTAGAAATCCATTAAATGCAATTATTACGCAATCGACTCTGCCAAGCTATCAACAATTTAAAGGAACAGTTTCTTTTAATGCGGAAGATGTTGTTTATGATTTTGGGTTTACACAAGAACAGCTTTCAAGTATAATTACTACAAATCAAGAAGTTTATTTTGAATTGACAGGTGTTTTAACGGTACGTTCTGACGGAGATTCAGATGGTGTAGCAGTATTTGTTCCTTCCGGTTTTGGCATGAAGGACATAGGCATTGCAGATTACAATCGTGTAGAGCAGAGTACTTATTGCTATGTTGAAGGTGATGTACAACATATAGAAAACATTATGGCTCGCGAGTTTAAAGAAATGAGTACACGTCGATTTCTCGGAAAAACGACCTCACAAACTGATCGGACAGAAACCGAGAGCGAACAGCTTTCAGAACTCAACACAAGCAACCGTTTTGAGATGCACAATGAAATTTCTCAAGTACTTGGCAGTAGTCGTGACTTTCAAACAAATTTAGGCTTGAATACAAAGTTTGGAGGCAAGGGTGGTAGTCCTGAAGTTACTATATCTTCACAAACAGGATTTGCTTCGCATCAATCTGTAGAAAACAGCTCTCATCAAGCCGTTACTCAATCAAAGGAAGTTACAGAAAGGGCTTTGGAACGAGTGGTTAATAAAGTTATGCAGGAACGTACGCAGACTATTGTTGAAGAATTTGAAGAGAATAACAGTCACGGTTTTGATAATCGCAAAGGCGACGAACATGTAGTTGGTGTTTATCGTTGGGTTGATAAGGTTGTCAAAAATCAAGTTATTAATTATGGTAAGCGGCAAATGTTGGAGTTTATGATTCCACAGCCCTCAAAATTATATAGATTTTCAAAAACAAATGATTCATTGGATAATGAAAATTTGATATTAATGCCTAAAGACCCTAGAAAAGAGATTGGGAATTTTATGATGAAAACTCAAAATGATGTAAACGATAGTAGGTTGGCGTATTGGGCTGCGATATATAATGTTGAACTACCCAAAAAACCAGAAGCTACTCTAGTTGTGTCACATGCTTTTGAGGGTAAAGACCCTAATTTTACAGGAAAAGATGATGGAAAGATTCAAATGG
This sequence comes from Flavobacterium sp., assembly GCA_030682755.1. Lineage (GTDB taxonomy): Bacteria > Bacteroidota > Bacteroidia > Flavobacteriales > Flavobacteriaceae > Flavobacterium. The sequence goes on along the minus strand of JAUXNR010000437.1, from coordinate 255 downwards.
TAGTTGGTACTGGTGATTTTGAGATTCCTGAAGATTACGTTGCTAAGAAAATTCACTATCGTTTTATGACTTCAAGAAGAGGGTTTTTGGGGGTTCACAGAGGTAGATTAACTATTGCCGGTTTTACTACTATTGATATTTTAGATGTTAATGAGGGTTCGTCATCAGGGACTATTTTAACAAGTGGGACTAATGCCTTAAAGAATAAAGTGTTTTATTCCTTTGAAACTAGTGAAAGTCCAATAATTCATGGTA
>JAUXNR010000430.1 GCA_030682755.1 Flavobacterium sp. | reverse complement strand
GGTTTAGTTCCGTTTTGTTTTTCATAAATCGAAACCAACACATCTAAGATTGGTGAATTCACATTAGGTGTCCAACCCGGATAGCTTCCTCCAAAGGTCACTTCGCAACCCATTAATTCAAACGCAGAACGCAACGCATTCGCCAAATCAAATTTGGAAGTTTCTACCGATGAACGTGTTAAACATTGAACGGTTATAGTTCCTTCTTTTACGGTTACTTTTGCAATATTGTTTGAAGTTTCCACCAAATCTTCCATGTCTGCACTCATGCGGTAAACGCCGTTGTGAGCTGCATAAATCGCACGAATTAATCCTTCTTGAACACCTAAATCCATTACTTTTTCCGGTAATTCGGTTTCTGTAATTTCTATGGTTAAATTCGGTTCAGTGGTTTTGAATTCGGTTTTTATGTCGTCAATCACTTCTTGCATATCCAATTGAAAAGCTCCTTCATAAATAGCCGAAATAATCACTTTGGCTACACTTTCTCTCGGAATGGCATTGCGTAAACTTCCACCGTTAATTTCAGCAATTTGCAATCCGAAATTTTCAAAACCGTCAAATAACAAACGGTTCATGATTTTGTTGGCATTGCCCAATCCTTTGTGAATATCCATTCCGGAATGTCCGCCTTTTAAACCTTTAACGGTAATGATAAAAGCCAACGAATTGTCAGGAGTTGGTTCTTCTTCGTATGATCTTGTCGCAGTTACATCTACGCCACCGGCACAACCGATGTCAATTTCATCATCTTCTTCGGTGTCTAAATTCAACAGAATTTCTCCGTTTAGCAGGCCGCCTTTTAATCCCATAGCTCCGGTCATTCCGGTTTCTTCGTCAATGGTAAAGAGAGCTTCAATCGCCGGATGCGGAATATCGTTGCTTTCTAAAATTGCCATAATGGTCGCTACACCTAAACCGTTGTCGGCTCCAAGCGTAGTTCCTTTGGCACGAACCCAGTCACCATCCACATACATTTCGATTCCTTGTGTGTTGAAGTCAAAATCGGTATCGTTATTTTTTTGATGCACCATGTCTAAATGCGATTGCATCACGATGGTTTTTCTGTTTTCTAATCCCGCAGTAGCAGGTTTTCTGATGATGACGTTTCCAACTTCATCTTTGATGGTTTCTAAGCCTAATTGCTTTCCGAAATCCATCATAAAAGCAATTACACGTTCTTCTTTTTTAGACGGACGTGGAACAGCGTTTAAGTCGGCAAATTTATTCCAAAGTGCTTTGGGTTCTAGGTTTCTGATTTCTTGATTCATTTCTTTTGAGTTGCTGAGTTACTGAGTTGCTGAGTTTTTTTTCAGCAATGCAAAGTTACAAAGAAAATGAAGGTTTTTTGAAAATTGAAAAGGGAAAGTTTTTGAAAAATCAGAGTCGAACCGTGTTTAGAAAATGTATTTCAAGTAAAAGCATAACTAATTCAAAATCCTTGTTACCTTAAATTTTCCATTGATTTACCTTTTGTTAACCCTCTACCAACTTATCTAAATAAATTCACTTTTTGTTGACAATTTTCAGTTCTAAAAATTCTTGAGATGTTCATTTCTTTTCTAGTTTGGTTAGTTCAGATTTGGAAATTTTGTATTTGAAACTAAACTTTTAGAAGTAAATACAAGAGCTTGAAGTACGATTAATATGATAACAATGATAACAAAAACAAACTGTGAAGATGTTTTTCCTGAG
>JAUXNR010000420.1 GCA_030682755.1 Flavobacterium sp. | reverse complement strand
TTCAATTACGGATAATTTCAAAAAAGCATATCAAAATTTTAATGATAGTTTGCAAAAAGACAATCGAAAGGATATCTTAAATGAATTAATCGTATCGGGAGACCTAGTTTTTGGAGACACGCAAGAAGTTTCAATAAGATTAGATGATGCTGTTAATTATTATACTTGGATAAAAAAAACAAATGATTCTCTTTTTTTAGATTTTAAAAAACAATTAACTAATTACAAAGAACAATTAAATGAACAATCAAAGTTACTTGAAGTTGATGATTATCTTAGACAAATTGAAATTACAAAATTGAAATCAATGCAAAATAATATTCATGAAACTTTTGTAATAACTGAAATGAGAAATATATTATCAATAAAAAACAAATGTAAGCATCAAATTACAAATGGTAGAATTTTATTTTTTGACACTCAATGTTTAGAAGAATGGAATAAAGCAGAAGTTAAAATTAATGAGTTTATTAAAAATTCGAATAATCACGTAAAAAATTTGTAAATGAAAAATGAAATAAAAATTCTAATTTCTATTATTTTTCTAGTTATTATGGGTTTTATCATAAATTCAAGAAGAATTAAACAAGAAACTATTGATTTAATTGTTTTGATGGAATTAAATGATGTTTTTGAAAAATGTCATTCAAGACTTGATAGTAATGTGGAGAATGAAATTAAAATTAATTATAAAGATTCTTTGTATAATTATTATATTTCAACATATGGTATGAAAATTTGTTTATGCAGCGGGGATTCAATTAGAAGAGTAATAGAAAATAACGTAAGAAACAATGTTCAAGAGGATTGGAAATTCATTTACTAATGGGTAAGACACAATTTATACTATTAATTTTTACCATAAATTTTTCATTTGGTCAAGCTGTAAAACAAGATAAAGTTATACGTGCTTCAATGGTTTATGGTTATTTTATTGGGATTGAAACTGCTCTAGAAACTATTTCAAATTTAAATCCAGATTTACATAACGAAGTAAGTCAAATAAATTTATTATTAAAAACTAACTTCGGTCTTAGTAAAGAAAATGCAATTAAATATTTGGATGGTATCGGTAATCGGGACTATATTTTTGAGGCTAAATTAGACTCTATTAAAAATTTAATTCAAACAAACATTCAATTCAGTACAACTGATGAAACCTTAAACTATTTAAAAAATCTAGAATTTAATTTAAAAGGAAATATTCCTTCACCCATGCTTGAAAATATTTTATCTTTTCAATATGAAAATCAACCTTATAAAGAATTTTCGAATGGTTATACTTATACATTTAGTTCAAGAGGTCATAAAAAGGCAAAAAACACAGAGTTATTGTTATCTATTCCTAAAAGTTGGTCTTCTCAAGAGGGCACTCAACCTAATGTTATAAAACTCTTTACATCGGATTGTGGTAGTGGTTCTTATAATATTAGTTTATTAACTCTTGAAATGCCTTTTTCAGAAGAGGAACTTAGTAAACTGTCTTTTGATGAAATCGATCAGTTATATAGAGAAGTATTCACTCAAGAATATGCTAAAGAATTTATGGAAGGTAAATTTATTGAATTTAAGCCAATGAATATAGCAGATCGATCTGGATTTTTAATAGTATATGAAACTATTATTGAGAAAATGGGAGTAAAGATAAAAATGAGAAACAATGCATATGTTTTTCACAATGTTACCCATTTACATTTTATAAATTGTAGTATCGGAACTTCAAATATATCTGAAAATCTAGAAGAAAAATCAAAAAAAATTAATCCTCTTTTTTTTATGATTGTAAATTCTGTAGTCGTTCCAAAAATAAGTTCTGATATTATATACTTAAAAGGCACTGATATTCAAAAAATTATAGCTGTAACTATAGAAGATAAAAATTATGACTTTATTCTTGATACAGGAGCAACGGTTTCTTTAATAAGTAAATCAATAATTAATAATCTATTATTAAATGGATTTTTAACAAATCGTAACTTTATAGGGAAAGATTACACAATCACTGCAGATGGAAAGAGGCATTTGGTTGAGTTTTGGAATATACCCAACATAATTGTTGGCGGTAAAAAAATCAAAGATGTAGATTTTGCCGTAATGGATGGTAAGATTGAACCACTGCTTGGTATGAATATTATTAACAAATTAAATATTTGGAAAATAGATTTAAATAATTACAAAATTTATTTAAACAATTAAAAATCATGTTAATACAAAATATTCTTTGAGTAATATTGACTATCCTGGAAAATATTCATAAAAAGTGATATAATTACCAATAAGTTTAATATGTAGAAGATTATATTAAAGGTAGGTGCGAATTAAATCTAAAATGGGTTGATATGAACAAACATGAATTTGAGGAATTACAGAAAAAATTTGCTCAAGACACAAAAAAAAGAAAATTTCTTAAACTATTTAATTTTTTTACAACTTTAATTTCTGTTATCGGAATAACAGTTATATCTTATTATTTTGTAACTATGATATTTAAGAGCAATGATTCTCAAAAAATTGAAATAGAAAAACAGAATGTTGAACTTAAGAAACGAATAGATGATTTGGAAAAAAAACATAGAATTAAAGATACTTCATTTATTGTGGCAACGCCAACCGGAATTAAAATTGAAGAGTTAGAAAAAAAAATTCAAATTTTAAATAATTTAATTATTGAAAGCCCTGAAAGATCACTATCAATACCTCTCTTAAATAAAGATATCGATTATATAAAAAAGGAGAACAGTTTACAAATAGAACTTATCAAAGATAAAGTTGAGACGGTTGTTGATTTAAATAAGTGGATATTAGGTTTAATATTTTCTTTACTAATTACAATTGTCTTATCAAATTTATCTAAAAGTAAGGTGAAGAATAGCAGTGAAGAGTAAAAAACTAAACTTAGTTACAGTATTTATTTTCCGTGGTATTTGAGTTGTATTCCAAGTTATATGTTTATATTTTAGTGATAAACTTGTCTGAAATTGTTGTTAATTAATTGGCAGATATAATGACCTATTATGATGTAAAGATTAAATTATAAATGTAAACATGAAATACGAAAATAAATATGGATTTATTGGCTGGAGAGAATTCTTAACTAATCGAAAAGAACTTCTAGACGAATATGATAAAGCTCTTGAGAAAAATTCTAATCGACCAGTAAGAATTTCACATGGTATCGCAGGGGAAGCAGCGTTTAGAAAAATGTTGAAAAACCATTTACCTAAAAGATATGGTGTCACTTCAGGATATATAATTCCTGATATTGTAAGTGGTGATTATAAATTATATCACTATGATGTTATAATTTATGATAGACTCAACTCTCCAGTACTATGGAGTGAAGAAGATTTTGATACTTCTGCTTTAGGAAAGAAAAGAGCTATTCCTGCAAAATACGTTTTATCAGTAATTGAAATTAAATCAACATTTAATCAGAAAAACGTTAAAGATTCTATCGCTAAACTTTCGGAACTTTCTCCATTAAAGAATCATCTACATCCATTTTTTTCATCAAACGCAGTATTTTTTGAACTTAAAAATAACGAAATAAATAACATTGATATTTTAAAACAATTCTGCTTCAAAAATGAAATTAATTTTTGGGGAGGTTTAATTCTGCGTAGCGAATTAAATACTGAAATGACTGGAATAATAAGTTACGGAATAGATGAAGACAATAATAAGAATACGGAGCAGAGTAGTGTACTAGTTAGAGATGTAAATGAGACCAAACTAGTTCGTAAGATTAATGGAAATATCCAATTGTCTAACGGCGGATGTGAGCTCTATATAGATCAACAAGGTGTAAATCATTTTGGAAAAATGTACCAATCACGTATTCAAGAAAAAAATTTAATTGTTAATATAGGTTGGTCATATAGTAGTTTTGCGACTTACATAATAAAAATTTTACATTTATTAGAAAATATAAATACAAATAAAGTCCATAAGTATTTTTTTGGTAGAGTTTATGATATTCCTGAAAATGAATTATAGAAATATAAGCCTGTGGATAAAGAGAGTTTAATTTCTTAATAGCTCCATGCTTATAAAAAAAAGCCAATTAATTAATGCTAAGTCCCTTGACAAAGCAAAACACAAGTTAAATAATCATATGTCTATTTTGAATTATAATGAAACAATCTTTTATAACTATCTCCGGACTTCCAAACAAGGTGCTTACTAATCTCTTGATTGAGTTTGCAAATTTATTTTCAGATGAGAAATTTCAAAATGAAATTCTCTTATATAAAGAAAAGAAAACGGGAACGTTTTTAATTCTGTTTGTCTCTATTCCGAGTTTTGATCATTTTTGTTATTGCGTTAACTTTATACGCTATATGGAAACTCCAAATAATCAACTTCCGTTGGTTTATGGTTATTATTTTAATGAGGGTGAAAGTCATTCTTTTTTGACTAAAGGTTTTGTGAAAATTTATGTTTCTTCATCTGACATTGAATATAATAATGTTCATGTTGTAAATAATACAAATGAAACTTACTTTTTAGATTTTGGTGCAGTTCCAAAACTGTTGTCTATTAATGAGGAATTTTATGAAGTTCCTGTGGTTGATCTTGGGGGGTATGAGGAGGTTGTTTTTGATGGTGAAGTTGTTGGAAACAATCGGTGGTGGAGGTTTTGGTGATTTGCCTACGCTGCCGCACGAATCCTTTCGTGTGGCCTTAAAGTAACCGCTAAAAAAGTATATTTAATTTTATTAATTAAAATAAACAATGGAAACAAACGAAAAATTAATCTTTAGTAACAGTTTTGGTTCTGTAACTGACAAAAGGGTAATCCTAAATTACAAAAGCGGGACAGAAGATATTCTTTTAAATCATATCTCAACAGTAAGCTATCAACATGAAAGAAATTATTTTTTCGCAATTGGCGGCTTTTTACTTAGTGTGGTAGTGCTTATTGGAATTTTATCAAACTTGAGTAGTCTAGATGGTACAGAAGTCTTAATAATGTTATTGTTTGTATTATTTAGCTTTTTATCCGGGCTAGCTAATTGGATAGGACATCATAATATTGTTATAAGTGTTGGTGGTAAAAACCGAAAACCTCTAAAAGCTGAATTATCAAAAACGAGAGAAGGAAAAGAGTTTGTTAAAGCTATAAAAGGTGCTTTATTAAGATGATTAATACTATAGTAGTTTCAAATCATTTTATTCCTTATTTGAATCTTTACGAACATACTTTATATTTGAAATTAAATTGTTTTAAAACTCAAGCCGTTTTTGCTGTCCATAATCCTATGGCCAAATTTTAAATCAAAAAGTATGAATTTATTTTACGAAAGAATGGAGCACAATGAGTTATTATGGTCTTTTGAAACCAATCAAACCTTGTGTAAGTCATTGGCATATATGACAACTTTTAAGGAGTATGACAATTTAAAGGTTGAACCAAAGAAACATTCCATTGAAGTTTTTAATGACCAAATAACTGTATCTCTTTTACTTTATGTTGGATTTGAAAATGAGGAGTATGTAGCTAACTGCAATTTAAAAAACTTTCATATTGTTAGTTTTCAGAAAGTAACGAAAGAGATGATAGAATTCAAAATGTTCGAAAATGAGATTAAGTATATCAATTCTAAAGCGTTGTTTTTTACAGCTTTGAGTTTTACAGAGAATGATTTGTGTGATAGTTTAAAACCATTAATAGAAATATAATCAAATACATGAGAAAAATTATAAATAGCATACTTGACGAAATAAATAGTACCGAAACAAATTATGCCAAATCTTCCTATAAAATTGCGACAGAAACAATCAAAACTTTGTTTGCTAAAAGAGGTGCAGAATTAGGATATTGTTCTGCTGCCAATAGAAATTTAAATATATTTCAAGATTTTGAGTATGATGAGGGAGAATGGCTGTTTGATTTTGTTTGGTATAAAATGCATGAATATGATGACCAATTAATGACTGAGGTTCCTCTTGTGTTAGAAAGTGAATTAAGCAGTAAAAGTTTAGGCGGTTTAAAAGTAGATTTTGATAAATTATTAGTGGCTACTTCTTCTACTAAGGTATTTGTAACTTCAATTCATTTTCTTGAAGAGAAAAGAAGTTATATCCAAAAGGTCATAAATAATTTCACAAACTTCCGAAAAGATGAAACTTTGTATTTAATTGTATGGGATGAGAAAAACACGGATAATTTTTCATTAGAAGAATTTAATAAAGAAGTTTTATAACTTTACCATTTGCTGATTTCTTAAGATTCTTTTCATTCTAAGTTAAAACCAATATGTTTACTTAATAATTAACAAGAACCAGTTAGGATGAGGGTTTTTAGACGAACTGAAGTTAGCTGTAATAGTATAGATTTTTAAATTATCATTCATGAAACGTTATCTAAGTTATTCCCTGATTTTGTTATTTTTGTTTGTTTCAACTAACCTTCTCGCACAGAAGTTAGAAAATCCTGTTTTGTTTCCTTTTGAACTGAATGAAAGAGGAAATGTTTCTCTTCCTGATCCAATACCTGAGGGTAATTTAATAATCGAATCAAGAAAAATGGAATTAAGGGATATTCCAAAGAAAAGTCCTTATCGAACAGTAGCATATTTTGAATCCGGTAAACTTTTTACTTTACACGTCCTCTTTGGTGAGACTAATGATGGTTTATCTTTTGACGATTATTTATCAATAAGAAAAATTTTAAAACAACTTTGGGACAAATATCCGAATCAAGAATATAATGGTCGTTACTATATTGGAAATAAATCATGGATTTGGGAGACAGCCGATTTTCGTATAGAGTGGATATATCAGAATCAACCTGGGTCAACCTCAAAAAAAATGGGATGGTTATATTTTACCTCCAGACATAAAACGAATGATAAGTATAATATTCAACGTCCCCAATAGCTTTACCCCGCTACCGCACGAATCCCTTCGTGTGGCTTGAGAAGAAAAATGCCGGCGGAAATCTCCCAACTTCTAGTGTACAATTAAAACAAACCGAACGAGTGAAAATATTTGATAAGATTTTTAATAAAAAAAAGGAAGTTGTTGAGTTTCCTCCTAAACCAAAATGGAAACCGAATCTACCAAACGATTTGAATCTCATTTTGGAAAAAGCAAAATATTATACTGGAGAAAAACTACAAATTGCTGTTTTTGAATTTGGAACAATAGTACTATTTCCTGAAAGAGTTTCTGATATTAATTCTTCAGCTTTGCAAACTTTGAATAGGATTTACAACGCTCATCCTGATTTTAATCCAAAAGAGATGGCTGACGGAAATTATCTAATTGAGTATTCGCAACCCGCTTTTACGATTGTTTTTAAGACGGAAATCGAAAATCATTGGAATTACATTGACGAAAATCATATTGACGGAATTTGTACTGACGAAGTTCTACTTAACGGAAATGGTGAGCATAATGTGTTTAATGAAATTGGAAAAATTTGTTTATTTGGCAGAAGTAAGATGTTTATGGATGCTCAAAGGCCAAAAGTAGTTTTGACATTTGACAATTTGAAAAAATAACTGTTCTTCAGACACTACTCCGATACTTGAATATTCGGATTATTTTAATAGCTTTACAACTACCGGACGCAACTTCTAACAAACTCAGCCGTTCTCTACAAATTAAAAAAATCAAATCGATGAAAAAAATACTACTGGTTTTACTGACAATGGTCTCAATTTGTTGTCTAGCCCAAGAAACAGAAAAATACAATCTTGATTTTGAAAACCATACCGTAAGTGAGTCACTTGCTGACGGGTGGGAGAAATGGGGTGACTATAAATTAACGATTGATTCTATAGCTCATTCCGGGAAAAAATCAGGGAAAATCACATCGGATACATCCGGAAGTTCATTTGGAAGTATTGCCTATAAAATTCCGGCGAACTATTCCGGCAAGTCGATACAGCTTGAGGGGTATATGAAAATCAAAAATGTTGAAGACGGATTTGCAGGGTTGTTATTACGGGTTGATGGCAATGGAAGAGCTTTGGCTTTTGACAATATGCAAAAGCAAAATATAACAGGAACAAAAGAGTGGCAGAAATATACAATTACGCTCGACTATCCGGAGGATGCAGAAAATATATTTATTGCCGGAATACTCGTAGGAAAAGGAGAAGCTTGGTTTGATGGTTTTGTTTTATCAATGGATGGTAAAAATGTTCAAACGTTAAAAGAAGTAGTAAAAGAAGTAGCAAAAGCAAAGCTTGACAACGAGTTTGATAGTGGCTCATTAATACAATTTTCTAATCTGGGAAAAGGGGATATTGAAAACCTTGAACTACTGGGTAGAGTTTGGGGGTTTCTTAAGTACCATCACCCTGAAATTGCTCAAGGCAATTATAATTGGGACTATGAACTTTTTAGATTTCTACCAAAATATAGGGAGACATCAAATAATAATGCTAGAGACAAAGTAATCATTAATTGGATAAACTCATTGGGCGAAATAAAGAAATGTAAAAAGTGTAAACCTACAGATGAAAATGCTTTCCTTAAACCTGATTTGACTTGGATAAATAACCAAAATAAAGATTTGAGAAACAAATTAGTAGCCGTTTACAACAATCGTTCGCAGGGTAAACATCATTACATCGCTATGATGCCAAATATTGGAAATCCTGAATTTAAAAATGAAAATTCGTATTCAAATAGCCCCTATCCGGATGATGGTTTTAGGTTGCTGTCCCTGTATAGGTATTGGAATATGATCAACTATTTTTTCCCTTATAAACATTTAATGGACGAAGATTGGAACACTAAACTAAGGGAATACATTCCTGTATTTATCAATGCAAAAGACGAACTGGAATATGAATTGGCTACCATCCAAATAATTGGAGATATTCAAGATACGCACGCTAATCTTTGGGGCGGTGCGGATAAAATTGAGGAATGGAAAGGCGAAAATCATGCACCTGTACACCTTCGTTTTATTGAAAATCAATTAGTTGTAGCAGATTATTACAAGGCAGAATTACAAAATGAAGCCGGACTAAAGATTGGAGATGTCATAACCAAAATAAATGGCAACCCTATTGACAAACTAGTAAAAGAAAAATCCAAATATTACCCCGCCTCAAACGAACCAACCAGACTAAGAGATATTTCTGAAGACCTTTTACGTTCAAATGCAAATACTGTCGAAATTGAGTTTGTTTCGGGTAATTCCGGTCATCAAGTAAAGTCACTTAAACTATACCCAATAGATAGCCTTGACATGGCTAGTTGGTATAGAAAAAACCAAGGGAAAGCGTTTAAAATGGTAGACCATAATATAGGTTATGTTACACTTGAAAACATTAAACAAGAAGACATTTCCACAATAAAAAGTGAATTTAAGAATACGAAAGGAATCATTATTGACATTCGCAATTATCCTTCAACCTTTGTTCCATTTAGTTTAGGCTCATTTTTTGTTTCTTCACCAACAGCTTTTGTAAAATTTACGAACGGGAACGTAGATAATCCCGGAGAATTTACATTCACAAGCAATTTAGAAATACCAAGTGAAGGCCAGACCTATAGTGGAAAGTTAGTTGTTTTGGTCAATGAACTATCCCAAAGTCAAGCGGAATACACTGCTATGGCATTTAGAGCAGGAGATAACACTACAATTATCGGTAGTACCACAGCAGGTGCTGACGGAAACGTATCAACTATTATGCTTCCCGGTGGATTAAGAACAATGATTTCGGGAATTGGCGTATATTATCCAAATGGCGGAGAGACCCAAAGAATTGGAATAGTTCCTGACATCGAAGTGCATCCAACTATCGAAGGAATAAAACAAGGTAAAGACGAATTGCTTGAAAAAGCAATTGAAATCATACGAAAGGAATAAAACACATGCTACTCAGCTACCTTAATGTTCTAAATTAGCACTGAGTTCTGCGAATCCCGATAGATCGGGACCGACTTCGCAGCAAGCATAGAAATGCAGTTTTTATTATATTTGATAAATTGAGGTTTTGAACTAATCCCTGTGAATATCAGAGCATACACCGACAATACCGTACGCACAAGTCGCGACTTGTCCCTACATGTCCCACAATCCAACCAAATACTTTTGAAAAAAACGAAAACTTCGTTACATTTGAACATACTAAAAAAACAACCATGGGAAAAGTAGTTGAAATAAAAACACAACAAACCACTGCCAGCGTTGCCGATTTCATTAACAGTGTGACAAACGAACAACAACGTAAAGACAGTACTGTCATTCTTGACCTGATGAAAAAGCATAGTGGAGAAGAACCGAAAATGTGGGGAGCTTCACTCATCGGTTTTGGCATCAAGCGATACAAAAGCCCCAAAACGGGTAGGGAAGTGGATTGGTTTCTTATTGGATTTTCTCCCCGCAAAGCCAACCTTTCATTACACCTTGTTTTTGACCTTCATAAACAAGCAGACTTACTGGCTCAATTGGGCAAGTTCAAAACCGGTGCCGGTTGTCTTTACATCAATAAATTAGAGGATATTGACGTTACGATATTGGAGCAATTGATTGAGGAGGCGGTGAAGAGTAAATAACGTCACAAATGCATTATGAAAAAAATAATAATTTTGGTTTTCATGATTACTATGGTGTCGTGTACTAATAAAGGGGCTGAAAAAACAAAAATCAATAACAGACTGATGTGTTTCAATTATGAAGCTTTATATGATTATCAAAAAAAAATTATGAGCCTTTTGAATCTGAAATGAAAGTTGATTATGTGGATGAATTAATTATTGTAACCCAATTGATGGAAACTAATGCTTGTCCCGGATATCTTGGCAACATTGAAATTAAGGACAACTCCATATTTTTAATAATGACGTTGGCATCAGATGATATTTGTGATTCCCAGGAAGTCTTTAAGTTTACTTACATAATAAAAAATCCAAATAAACAAAAATATACTATAGCTGAAATAGATATGCGATAGGGAGGACTTCTGTTTTTAAATGCAATCTAATCGCTAGCAGTAGAATGATTTGTAAAAAATAAATGTTGCAATTTCACTCACAAAATTACCGACTATTAACAAACAGAATGAACAACATTTATATACATTTGGGAGTAAATTAGAAAGGCTATGATAATTCCAACTTTGTTAGTAGTAATCGGATTTGTTTTCTTGATTTTTGGAGCTAATTGGCTGGTAGATGGAGCTGCTGCGGTAGCTAAAAAATACAAAGTCTCCGATTTAGCAATCGGTTTAACGATTGTGGCCTTCGGTACTTCCGCTCCCGAGCTGGTGGTGAATAGTATTGGCTCCGTAAATGGCTATTCCGATATCGTTCTGGGCAACATCATTGGAAGTAATAATTTTAATTTATTTCTGATACTCGGTATCTCGGGATTAATTCTGCCCATTTCCGTGCAATCTTCAACAGCTTGGAAAGAAATTCCAATTTCGTTAGGTGTCGCTATACTGTTATTATTTTTACTAAACGATTTTACTTTTTCAACACCTAGTTACCTCAGCCGAGTGGATAGCCTTATCATGCTTGTGCTGTTTTTTCTCTTTCTGTATTATGTTTTCCGCCAAATGAAATCAGAACCCACTATTGAAGTGGAAGTGGTGCTGAAAGCAACGTATAAAATCTGGGGACTTATTCTCATCGGATTGGCTCTTTTAATTATCGGAGGGCAAATGGTAGTAGTAAACAGCGTTGAAATAGCAGCAAGTTTAGGTGTGAGTGAAAAAATAATTGGGTTAACCATCGTATCGGCAGGAACATCCCTACCTGAATTGGTAACTTCCGTTATCGCCGCCACAAAAAAGAACAGCGATATAGCAATTGGTAATGTGATTGGTTCTAATATTTTCAACATCCTTTTGATTCTCTCCATCAGCGGTCTGATTATGCCCATTGAGTACAACCCCAAATTTAATTTAGATCTTTATATTTTAATGGGAGGTACCATTTTTCTTCTACTGGCCATGCTCACAGGAAAGCGAAAACGATTAGACCGCTGGGAAGCAAGTATTCTCTTAGGGTTCTACCTTTTGTATACCACCTATTTAGTAATGAAAGAAATTTAATAAAGTGGTAGAACAGGAAGAACCATGCTTGGAAATTAAAAGCTGTTTATAGTTGGAGATACCTACTAATTATTCCCCACAGATTTTCACCCTACACATCCCGTACGGACAAGTCGCGACTTGTCCCAACCTTTTTATAAAAATTCACGCAACCTTTTTTGAAATTAAA
>JAUXNR010000417.1 GCA_030682755.1 Flavobacterium sp. | reverse complement strand
TGATCATAATGTGATTTTGGCAACAAATACTTCGTCTATTTCAATTACACAAATTGCGGCTCAAGTAGTTCATCCGGAACGAGTAATCGGAATGCATTTTATGAATCCGGTGCCGATTATGAAATTAGTTGAAATCATTCGTGGTTACAATACTTCGAATGAAGTGACCAAAATCATTATGGATTTATCTGTAAAATTAGGAAAAACACCAACGGAAGTGAACGACTATCCCGGATTTGTGGCTAACCGAATTTTAATGCCAATGATCAACGAATCGATTGAAACTTTATATAACGGTGTTGCCGGAGTTCAAGAAATTGACACGGTTATGAAATTAGGAATGGCTCACCCAATGGGACCTTTACAACTAGCCGATTTTATTGGTTTGGACGTTTGTCTTTCCATTTTGAATGTGATGTATGACGGTTTCAAAAATCCAAAATATGCTCCGTGTCCACTTTTAGTGAATATGGTGATGGCCGGAAAATTAGGTGTGAAATCCGGAGAAGGATTTTATGATTATTCCGAGAGCAAGAAGGCGGAGAAAGTTTCGAAACAGTTTTTAAAGTAAACAGTCGCAGTTTTCAGTCACAGAACAAACTGCATACTGTGACTGAGACTGCAAACTAAATTATGAGCAAAATAATCCCTTTCAAAGCCGTTCGTCCCACTGCCGATAAAGTTGCTTTGGTTACCTGTAGAAATTACGACGATTACAGTTCTGCTGAGTTAGCGGCTTGGTTGAGTTTTAATCCGTATTCGTTTTTACATGTGATTCATCCCGCGTATGTGCATTCCCAAAAAATTACGTTAGATAAGCGTTTTAAAGGTGTGGCTCACAAATACCAAGATTTTAAAAATGATGGGGTTTTTATTGAAGAAGAAAATCCGGTGTTGTTTTTATATGAAATTCAAACCAAAACCAATTCGTTCACCGGAATTGTAGCCGGGACTTCGATTGATGACTATAAAAATAATGTGATTAAAAAACACGAAGACACACTGCAATATAGGGTTGAATTATTCAAAGATTATTTACATCAAACGGGTTTTAATACAGAACCGGTTTTGATTACCTATCCAGATAATAATTCGTTAACTAATTGGATATCCGATAAGAAAAAAGAACAACCCATTTATCATTTTTCTACTTCCAATAAAGAAAAACATACGTTGTGGAAAATTGACTCTAACGAAGAAATTTCATGGTTGCAACAACAATTTGAACAAATTCCGGAATTATATATTGCCGATGGTCATCACCGTTCGGCTTCGGCAGAATTACTTTTTGATGAAAAAAATAATTCGAATGATGAAAAACTGAATTATTTTATGAGTTTTTTAATTGCTGAAAGTAATGTCAAAATTTATGAATTCAATCGAATTATTCGGGACTTAAACGGTTATGAAGTAAATGATTTTTTAGCCAGATTGGACGAACATTTTATCATCAAAAACAAAGAACAGGAATTGTGGAAACCACAAAGCAAGTTTGAATTTGGCATGTATTTGGATGGAAAATTTTATGCTCTTTTTTATAAATTGGAAAACAACAACCCAACCATTTTAGAAAACTTAGATGCTCAAATTTTATATGATAAAGTCTTGCAACCTTTACTCGGCATTGAAGATTTACGAAATGACGAACGCATTGAATACATTCCCGGAAAGCAATCCATTTTAACGATTAAAGAACTGATTGACGAAGGCGAATTTGAAGTTGGTTTTATGCTTTATCCTTCGGATATTTCAGAAATTAAA
>JAUXNR010000411.1 GCA_030682755.1 Flavobacterium sp. | reverse complement strand
TTTACAAAAAATCAAAGACGGTTGGACTGATGTTGATGTTATCATCACGATGCCTGCTGTTATGGGTAAATTAGGTCCGTTAGGACGTATTTTAGGTCCAAGAGGTTTGATGCCAAATCCAAAAACCGGAACTGTTACTATGGATGTAGCAAAAGCTGTTGCCGAGGTTAAAGCCGGTAAAATTGACTTTAAAGTTGATAAGACAGGTATTGTTCATGCAGGTATTGGAAAGGTTTCCTTTGAGGCAGATAAACTTGTAGATAATGCTCACGAAATTATTCAAACATTAATTAAATTAAAACCAACTGCAGCGAAGGGTACTTATATTAAGTCTATTCACTTATCAAGTACTATGAGTCCTGCTATTGCTTTAGATCCTAAAGCGGTATAATTGGTAGTTAAACTATTTTTATTATGACTAGAGAAGAAAAATCAAGAGTAATTGAAGATTTAACTGCACAGTTGGCTGATAGTAATGTTGTCTATGTGGCAGATATTTCTAACCTTAATGCAGAAACGACATCGAATCTAAGAAGAGCATGTTACAAAGCCGGAATTCAATTGAGTGTTGTTAAAAACACTTTGTTGACCAAAGCAATGGAAGCTTCGACTAATGATTATGGTGATCTTCCTTCTATATTAAAAGGAAATACTTCAATCATGATTGCAGAGAACGGAAATGCTCCTGCAAAAATTATAAAAGAATTCCGCAAAAAATCTGATAGACCTATTCTTAAAGGTGCTTTCATACATCAAGCCGTATTCATTGGTGACAACCAATTGGATGCCTTGATTGCTTTGAAATCAAAAGAAGAAGTTATCGGAGAAATTATTGGACTTCTACAATCTCCTGCTAAAAATGTTGTGTCCGCTCTTAAATCAGGTGGTGGCAAAATTGCAGGAATTGTTAAAACCTTATCTGAACGATAAGAAACCCGCGAGAACGCACTTAATAAATCATATATTACAAACTTTTTAAATCGATAGAAAAAATGGCAGATTTGAAACAATTCGCAGAACAATTAGTTAATTTAACTGTAAAAGAAGTTAATGAATTAGCTACAATATTAAAAGATGAGTATGGTATTGAGCCTGCAGCTGCTGCTGTAGTTGCTGGTCCAGCTGCTGGTGGTGGTGAAGTTGCTGCTGCAGAAGAGCAAACAGAATTTACTGTAGTATTGAAAGATGCTGGAGCTTCTAAATTGGCTGTAGTTAAAGCTGTTAAAGAATTAACAGGTTTAGGTCTTAAAGAAGCAAAAGATTTAGTAGATGCTGCTCCATCTAACATCAAAGAAGCTGTATCTAAAGATGAGGCTGAAGGTCTTAAAAAATCTTTAGAAGAAGCTGGAGCTGTAGTTGAGCTTAAATAAGCTAACTTAAGTTTTAAGAACTAGGTTTAGGTCTTGGATTAATCTCCAACGACCTAAACCATTTTTCGTATAATAAAATTATATACTATTTTATTATCAAATAGTTTAAAATACCCTATTATTTTTTGATCACTACGAAGAAAGAAAATTGACACAGAGTACTCTGAAAAAATTTTTAAAGATGTATTGATTACAAAAAGAAAGTATTACTTAAACAGTGTGTTTACACAAAAAATAATTACTTTTTTTTAATCAAAATTTTGTCCATAGATGATAACTAATCAGACTGAAAGATTGAATTTTGCCTCAACTAAAAATATACCTCAATATCCTGATTTTTTGGATATACAGGTAAAATCTTTTAAGGATTTCTTCCAATTGGAAACGAAATCTGACGAAAGAGGCAACGAAGGTTTATATAACACCTTCATGGAAAACTTTCCAATCACCGATACAAGAAATAATTTTGTACTTGAGTTTTTAGATTATTTTGTAGATCCTCCTCGTTATTCTATTTCAGAATGTATCGAAAGAGGTTTAACCTACAGTGTGCCGTTAAAAGCCAGACTAAAACTTTATTGTACAGATCCAGAACATGAAGACTTTGAAACAATAGTACAAGATGTCTATTTAGGTACTATTCCTT
>JAUXNR010000410.1 GCA_030682755.1 Flavobacterium sp. | reverse complement strand
AAACACACACGAAGGAGTTGAATATCCTGTGTTTAAAATGGAGATTTCAAGAACATCTCACCCATTTTATACTGGTAAGTCTAAATTAATTGATACTGCAGGTCGTATTGATAAATTCAAAACTAAATATGCTACAAGAGCAAAATAATTTAGTTTTCATATATACAAAAAATCCCGTTTAGAAAAAAACGGGATTTTTTTTGATCTTATTTTAGTAATGTTTCCAGAGGTTTGAGTTGATCCATTGGAATGTCTGCTTTTTTCAGTACGCCAATTAAGGTCATTAAATGATCTGGTTTCATTGAATCTCCTAAAATTCGAATCACTGCAAAACCGAATTCTTTGCTGTTGCCGTAAATAACAAATTCATCAATTGCATCATCTTTTCCCACACTATAAATGGTGGCTCCCTCTTTTCCGGAACCTACTTTCATAAGTTGCTCGTATTTTTCATGTTTGAGAATCGTTGTAATTTTCTCTTTTTCTGAAGCATAATTACCTTCAAGTGAATCTTTCTTTTTGAAAGCTAGAATATTCAATTTTTTTAACGATTGAAACGCTTCTTTTTCCGATACAGAAAGTTCATCCGGATTGATGTTAAGCATGTTTGTAGCTAAATCAACCACAATAAAGTCAGTGGATTCAGAATTTTCTACAAAGTATTTTTGCAGCGTTGGTTCTGACTGGCAACTCCATAAAAAAGTTGCCAATGTAGTCAGAACTATAATTTTAAAAGTATTCATAGTTTATTTTTTGTTTTTGGATGCTTTTTTCAAATCATCACCACCGGGCAAATTCATTTTTTCGGTAAGTAATGAAATGTCATTCAAATCAAAATCTCCGGTTAATGAAAGTAGAACGGTTTCTTTGTCTTTTGGACCTCCTTCAATAAACATAAACAATTCTTTTACTTGTGTGTCTTTTGCTCCGGGTTTGAAGTGAATTTTCACACTCTTTCCACCTTCAGTAACCCGCATTAATTCCTCTAAATTGCCACTTTTTAAATAGCGATCAGTGGTTGTTTTCATTTCGCTTGTAATTTTAGCATTTGAAGTAACAAAAACTTTTAAATTATCTAATTTTTTCACAAGTGCCATAAATTGTTGAGCTTGTTTGTCTGAACCATCCATTTTCATTTTGCCCATCATTTCAAACATTTTCTTGTTTACAATAACAGAAGTTACATTTTCATCGTTTTCAAATTTGTCAAATACATTTTGACTGAAAAGCACCGAGGATACAAGAAATAGAGCTACGGTTGTTAAGAATTTTATCATTTTTTCTAGTTTTTAAAGATTAAATTTTTTGATTGTTGGTATTCATTAATATAGTATACAGATTCCATGCCATGATTTACGTTAGTTGCAAGCAACTCCAGAGCTTTCATGGTTTCAGCATATGCAATTTCCGGATCATTGAATGTGCCTAAATCTTGTGACTCATTTGTTTTTAGATTCAAAACCGTTGTTAAAACTGCTATGAAAACAAAAACTGCTGCAATTGAAATCCATTTTTTGAACTGGATTTTGGGTTTAACATCAGATTTTGTTGTAACGGTTTCATTTTTAGCAACTTGTAAATAGTTAAATAACGGTTGATATTGTTTCAGGGAATCATTTACTTCACTTGAAGAGAAGTAGTTTTTTAATACTTTCTCTTCCTCAATTGTAGTGTTTCCTTCAAAATATTTTTCTACTAACAGTTCAATTTTTTGCCAGTCCATAATGGTGGGTATTTGTAATTTTTTCTCTAATTGTTTTTCTTGCTCTTGATAAGGCTACACGAACAGCCGTTTCATTCATTTCTAAAACTGTTGCAATTTCATCAAATTCACTATTCTCGATGTCACGCATTTGAACAATAATTTTTTGTTGCTCCGGTAACTCATTGATGATTTTTTCAACCCAACTCAGGGTGTCTTGATCTTCAATTTTTTGATCTAATCCTGCTTCTCTATTAGTATAATTGTTATGTACAATTTTTAGATTTGAAGCTCGTTTTGATTTCAATTGATCCAAACAATAATTTTTAGTAATGGTC
This sequence comes from Flavobacterium sp., assembly GCA_030682755.1. GTDB lineage: Bacteria > Bacteroidota > Bacteroidia > Flavobacteriales > Flavobacteriaceae > Flavobacterium. Next base: position 4,122 of record JAUXNR010000410.1, on the reverse strand, counting down.
ATCGCCATGGCTTCAATACTATTTAATTGTTTCAATTCCTTATTTTTATTCCATAATTTTACCAGAACTTCTTGCGTGGCGTCTTCTGCTTCTTCGGTGCTAACCAATAGCCTTTTTGCCAGACGAAACATTTTGTCTTTAAAAGGTTGAATGATTGTTACGAACTCATTTTGGTTCATGTTTTTCATATTGGTTATACTATCAAGACGAATGATAGTTTTTTTTGTTACAAATAAATTTAAAATAAAACTAAAGTTGCTAAATTTACGTTTCTAAAAATAAACGCTATGAATAATTTTTTAAAATCAATTTTACTGGTAAGTGCACTTGCATTACTATTATTTTCCTGTGAAGATAAGGATGATGTTTCACAAGTGCCCTCCAATTTAAGGGTAAATGACTTTATTTGGAAAGGTTTGAATCTCTATTATTATTGGCAAGCTGATTCACCTGATTTGGCTGATGACAGATTTGCAACACAATCACAATTGAATAGCTTTTTATCTGAATATGCACAACCCGAAGATTTGTTTACTCATTTAAAAGTAAATCCAAATATTGATCGTTTTAGTGTTATTTTCAGTGATTACAGGGTTTTGGAAGGACAACTGCAAGGGATTACCAAAAACAATGGTGTTGACTATGGGTTGCGTTTAAAATCAGGAAGTACAACAGAAGTTTTTGGATGGGTTCGTTACATTTTACCAAATTCTGACGCTTCTACAAAACCAATTCAAAGAGGAGATATATTTTATGCGGTAAACGGAACGCCTTTGACAACATCCAATTTTAGAGAATTATTAGGTTTGGATACCTATACTTTAAACATGGCAGATTTTGATAATGGAGCCATTACGCCAAATGGTCAATCGGTTACTTTAACCAAATCTGAATATTCTGAAAATCCGGTTTATTTTTCAAATGTATATGAAATGGGAGAAAAGAAAGTGGGCTATTTGGTTTACAACGGTTTCTTTGCCAATTTTGAGACTCAATTAAATCAAGTATTTGGTCAATTTGCTTCCCAAGGCGTTACGCATTTGGTTTTAGATTTGCGTTATAATTCGGGTGGTTCTGTGGCAACAGCAACACGATTAGCAAGTATGATTACTGGGCAATTTAACGGTCAAGTTTTTGCAAAACAAGAATGGAATCAAAAAGTTGAAGATTTTTTTAATGCAAATGACCCTAATGCCTTGTTAAATAAATTCACAACCTCAATTGGTTCTGGTGCTGCCATAAACAGTTTGAATTTAAATAAAGTTTATGTATTAACCACAAGAAGTTCCGCTTCTGCGAGTGAATTATTAATAAATGGATTAAAACCTTACATTGATGTGATTCAAATAGGCGATGTAACCACCGGAAAAAATGTGGGTTCAGTTACACTATATGATTCGCCAAATTTTGGCACACAAAATAGAAATCCGAGTCATCGTTATGCGATGCAACCTATTGTTTTAAAAATTGTTGATAAAAATGGATTTGGAGATTATCAAGATGGATTGAATCCAACAATTCCTTTGGAAGAAGATTTTGCTGATTTAGGAGTTTTAGGAAATAGTGACGAACCGCTTTTGAGTACTGCTTTGGGTTATATTTCTGCAAACGGAAGAATGATGAAGCGACAACCCGAAAGAACATTCAAGTATTTTAAAGATGCTAAGCAAATGCGACCTTTTGGTACCGAAATGTATTTGGATGAAGTTCCCGAAGGATTATTTCAATTATTAAAATAAAAAAAGGGCTCGATTATCGAGCCCTTTTTCTTTAAAATAAGAAGGTGAAACCCAATTTCACATTTCTGCCTCTGGTATTATAACCCACGGTTTCCACGAATTCCTCATTCAAAATATTGTTTACAGCACCAAAAACGGACATTCTGTTTTTTAATACATCATATTTTAGTAATCCATTTACTAATTGATACGAACCCAAGAAAACATCTGTTGTTGCAAAAGTACCTCCATCAAAAAACGCATCTCTTCTTCCATCAACATATTGATAATTTAGAGAAAATAAAGTTCTTTCATTCGCTCTAAAATCCAAAGCAACATTTCCCTTGTGTTTTGGAATCAAACGATTCAATTCTTCTGGAATATCGGTAAACGTATAGTTTCCGTTTAATCTTAATTTAGAAGAAATGTTGTATGTCAATGTAGTTTCAACACCACGAACATTATTTTCTCCTTCCACATTCACATAATACGAATCAAAGGTGTCCGGATCAAAAAAGAATCCAATAGAATTCGATTCTTCTCGGTAAAAACCAACTGCACTAAACGTTATTTTTTTATTTACTAAAGTGGTTTCAAAACCAGCTTCTACTGTTGCGTTTTCCTCAGGTGTCAATTCTAAATTTCCATAAGGCGAATACAATTGATACAAACTCGGTGTGATGTATGCCGTACTATAGGACGTAATAATTTTTAAAGGAAAATTTTTAAAATGATACGACGGATTTACATTATAAACCAGTTGATTGTTATATACTGAATGTAAATTCATGCGTGCTCCTACATTAATATTCAATCCGAAATCTGAATTATAAACAGCCGTTACATACGGATCAATCAAATTAAATTTGGCACTTTCACGTTCAATCACATCAAAAGGTGTTTGCGTGTTCATGTCGTGAAATTGAAATTGTGTTCCCGTTACTACAAAAAAGTTTTCGCTGAATGTATACTTATTGATTGCATCAACCACCACACTTCTTGACGTATAATTATACTTATCTAATGTTGTAGACCACGAATTAAATTCATTATAATTTCTTTCCAGTAAAGTAAAACCGGAATTAACGATAAACTCACCTTTATTATACTTGTATTTCGGATTAAACCCAAATCGGAATTGTTCTGAAACAGCAACATTATCCAACACATCCGGACTATTGAAATTATCAAACTGTCCATCATAATCCGTTTTCATTCTGTCATAATTCGTGAAGAAATCCAATTTCAATTTTGAAGTAGCTTGAAAACCAATTTTTGCCAACGCATTCACTTTCGAAAAGCGATCTTCTTCAAAATTTTCTCCCGCAGCTTGTGAAATCCCTTTGGTTTCCGTACTGTTCAGCGAAGCATAATAATCCATTTTGGCCACCGTGCCGTTTAAACCAAAACCTTGATTGAAATCTTGCGGATTGGCTTGAAAATTTTGAGTGGTATTTTGCGTACCAAAATGCATGTAGGCATTACCCGAAACTTCTTTCTTGGCCGATTTTTTCAATGTGATGTTAATCACTCCGGAAGCTGCTCCCGTTCCGTACAATGTACTTGCAGCACCTTTCATAATCTCAATACTTTCCACTTGTTCTGCCGGAAGCAATCGCAAGTCATACTCAAAATTAATTCCCGAAGCATCCGTCATTGGAATACCGTCTATCACAATCAACACCTGACGATTTCGTCCGCCACGAATAAAATAACTCAAGTTTTTTCCATTCGCACTTTGGTTGCCATTTACTTCTAAACCAACGGCTTGACTTAAAATGGTGGCCACCGATTGACCGGTGTTTCGCTCCAAATCTTTTGCCGAAATTTTTTCAATAATTTTACCTGATTTTTCTTTGGACTGTTCAAATTTTGTGTCCGAAATCACGACTTCGCTCAACGCAATTGTGTCTTGTTGTGCAAATGCACACGTTCCCCATAACGCTAAAATAGCGGTACAGTACCTGAATTTTTGATTCATTTTAATTAAAAATAATTTTACTAAAAATGGGAGAAAAGTATAGAATTTACCCATACCCAAACCTTTTTTCCCGAAAGTTTGTTGCTCGTGAATAAGGCAGGTCTCCTGGCTTGCGTCTTGTTGTTGGCCTTCTCATCTCGTTGTGCAACGAAACAATGGCTTTGAAGATAACAACAAGCTTAATAGCTCACAGTTGCGGGAACAGCTCAGGATTTAAATTGGAGTAACTAATTTTCTGTTTACTGAAAACTGCTACTGCCTACTTTTTAACCTGATTCCCTTTTAATGCTCGGCCTAAAAACGGCTTTGCAACCAAAATACTTGGCAAAAGTAAACATTTTTAATTAAACAATTCATAAAATTTTTCAGAAGCTATTCCGGCTTTTCACTGCAAGTTTTTTTTCAAAACAAAAGTTTTGTAAG
>JAUXNR010000400.1 GCA_030682755.1 Flavobacterium sp. | reverse complement strand
AGAAAAAAACAACGATAAGTATTAAAATAATGACAACTGGCAGTATGAACTTCAATCGGCCCTGAAATGGATTTCTTTCGGGGATAATTTCATTTGGCTCAAGATTTCCTGGAGGAGTTTGTATAGAATAAAAGATTATCTCATTCAGCCCTTCTTTGGTCATGCACGAAGTTACTGCAACCATCTTTCGGTGCGACTTCCAGTAGTAGAGATCAGCATATGACTGAACATCAATAAAATAATATGGAATACTGTCGCCAATAAATTCATATTCCGGCGTTGTAAGAGAAGCTTTCAAAATCTTAAGGCTGCTCTTTTCATCATTATGTGCAAAACAAAGTGTGTAAAACGATTTTTGATCTTCGTCAACCCACAATGAGTTCACCGGAGTAATATCGATAGTATTTAATAACTGTAAATCCCATATCCTTTTTATAGATTTTGTCCTGAAATCAATCAGATACAAATCATAATAAAACCTTGTCCCCCGCAACTGGTCTCCACTTTTGTTGCCGAGTCCACCAAAAAGGTAAAACTGATCTTTGTTGGCCGGGTTTTGACCCAGTGCTGATAAATAACGCGGAAAAATGCTATCACCCAAAAAAACGACTTTTTGCCACTTCTTCTTCATTTCATCGAACTCGAGAATGTCGCAACTATACTTGTAAAAACCATAGCCGCATATGGTTGTAACTTTATTGGTTAAAGGATTTATTAGTTTATTATGATGCCAGTAAGTTGGAAGACTGTCATGCATTTTAATCTGCTGTGACCATTTTGCTCCTTCACTATCAAATACTGACAAATTATCAACCACATGGCTATAAACGAAAAGCTTAGAATCTCCTGTAATTAAAATCTGATTATCTTTCTCATTTAGTGGCGGATTGCCGGAATATACAATTGAATCAAACCGATTGTCCTTTAAATCAAAAAAATAGATCTTATTTTTGTCGCAAACCAGATAAATGCGTTCCCGGTTATTGTCATAAGCAATCTTGGGTTTTTCTGTAAG
>JAUXNR010000399.1 GCA_030682755.1 Flavobacterium sp. | reverse complement strand
GTTACAGAAATAAGAAGAAAACCCCGCCCCAAAAAAGAAAACAAAACTACTTTTGAGCATTTAATACAGGTTTCAGAAATTAGGACGCCACAAAACATACACGCAGGACGTTAACGCCAAGTGTGATTGCGCAACTCACACGATTCATTCAAAATCACTATATTTGCTTTATGAGTAGAAAAGACCAAATATTACAGATGATTATTCAGGTTGTTGACAAAACAGCTCCTGATTCAGAGGTTTATTTGTATGGCTCACGAGCCAGAGGAAACGCAAAAAGACTTTCTGACTGGGATTTGCTTATTCTGCTTAATAAACCCAATGTTCCATTTGATTTTGAAACAAAATTCATGGATGAGTTTTATGAGCTGGAGTTGGAAACAGGAGAGATTATTTCTCCCTTGATTTATTCTAAAAATGATTGGAATTCAAATTACTCAATCACCCCATTATTTGAGAACATTAAAAGAGAAGGAGTTAAGCTCAAATGACAGGCACGAAAGATGATTTGATAAAATATAGAATTGCAAGAGCTAAAGACACTTACGAAGATGCTCAGATTCTGGCTGAAAGAGAAAAATGGAATTCAACCATAAATCGCCTCTATTATTCTGCTTATTATGCTGTTATGGCCTTGTTGCTCAATTCTGATTTAAAACCTGCCACTCATAACGGAGCAAAATCAAATTTTTCAGAATATTTTATCAAGACAGGCAAGATAGACAAGGAATATGGTAAGACGTATTCTCAATTGTTTACATGGAGACAAAAAGGTGATTATGATGATTTGTTTGATTTTAATAAGGATAAAGTCTTGCCGTATTTTGAGCCTGTAAATAGACTCATCTCTTTGATAGAGAAAATGATAGAAGACAAATAACACCTGGCGTTAATCGAGTAGGCGGCTGACGGACTAAAAGTTCGCCAGTGCACCCCCGCCTGAACGGTTTCATTCGGGCAGGTCTCACACCACCGGTACGTACGGGTCTTCCCGATTTCATCAGCGATTTTTAAGGGTCTATTTACTTTAGCCCTAAAAATCAAAATTAATCTGCATTTTTATTGTGTCCAATTGTTTTCCTTGTTTTTC
>JAUXNR010000508.1 GCA_030682755.1 Flavobacterium sp. | reverse complement strand
TTTTTATTTTATAAGTACGGTTCAGTTAGTAATTCACTATTTCTTTTTCGGCTTTCCGTTGTTAAATTTTACTTTTTCAACGATTTCAATTTTCTTCTCCGGTTTTTTCTCACGAGATTTCGGATTGGAAGCAGGTTTTTTCTTAAATGCCGGTTTTTGATTCGTATTTGATTTTACAAAAGGTTTTCTGTCCTCTTGCTTCTTTTCTCGATTTTCTATTTTATCACCACCATCAGCTTTATGACTTTTAATGACCTCCATCGGGTTTTTTGGATTTTCTTTTGTCCCACGTAAGTGAATGACTAAGCCGTTTAAAAAATTACGCAAAACCTGATCACCACATTCCATAAAATTGGGATGGTCTTCATTACGAAAGAACGCTCCCAATTCTGCTTTAGAAATTCGGAAATCAACCAATTGCATAATTTCTACGATTTGGTCGTCACGAAGTTGTAAAGCGACGCGGAGTTTTTTGAAGATATCGTTGTTGTTCATGTTTTTGAGTTACTAAGGTTCTGAGTTTCTTAAATTTTTTGTAAATGTACGAAGTTAATATTGTTTCAACCACTTATTCGAATAAAACCCGCAACTCGCAACCCGAAACATGTAACTTTTTCAACTATTTCAAAAGCCACAAAACAGCATTTCCAAATTGTTCGCTCCACATTTTTTCGTTATGACGACCGTCTTTAACAACTACTTGTTGTGTTAATTTTTTGTAGTTACAATGGTTTTCAGTCAGAAGTTTTGTCATTCGTTCCATGTCTGAAACCATGTCTTCGCTTTCACTGTCACCACATAGAAAATAGAATTTTGCTTTTGATTTTTTGGCAGTTTTTGCATACTCATAAATGTCATTTGTAAACCAAAAGGAAGGGGAGAAGATACCTGCATTTCCAAATGTTTCCGGATATTTTAAAGTGGCATAAAAGGAAACCAATCCGCCCAAAGAGCTACCAAAAATTGTGGTGTGTTTTGCTTTGGGTTTGGTTCTGTACTTTAAATCAATGTGAGGTTTTAATGTTGAAACTATAAATTCCAAATACGCATCGGCATTACCGCCACCGTATTTTTCATTTTTAAAAGGTGTCAGTTCGTCCATTCGTTTGTCGTTACCATGTTCTATTCCAACAACAATAACATCAATTTTCAAACTGTCTAAGGTTTCATCTACTTTCCATTCACCGGCATAGGAAGTTTTTGCATCAAACAAATTTTGTGCATCGTGCATATAAATCACCGGATATTTTTTTGTTGATTTTTCATAATTCAACGGAAGATACATCCAAATTTTCTTGTTAGTTTTCAGTTGAGGAGCCTCAATTTCAATAGTTGTATATCGTTTTTGACCAAAAGCTCTTTGACTAAGTATAAAAAGAATGAGCAGAACGACAACAACTGAGAAAATTACTTTCATAATTTGAAAAATTAATTGAAAAAACTAAATTAGCCAAAAATAATGTTTTATGATTACGTATAAAGAAAAATTAAGTTTAATTGGCGATATGATTGAATTGTCAAAAGTGGACGGACAATTGCATGATCGTGAATATGAATTCATTAAAATGGTTGCCGATGAATTGAAAGTACGTGACGAAGATTTTGATGAATTATTTAAAATCCCAAATGAGTTATTGGTTTTTAAATCTGAATTTAAACGAATAGAACATTTTTATCGCTTGGCTTTGTTGTCTCATTGTGACAATCATCACCATGATAGAGAACACGAGTTTTTATATCAATTGGGCTTGAAGTTGGGTTTAAATCCTTTTTCCATTAAACGCGTTTTACACGAAATGGAAAAATCACCCACTCGTATGGTGGAAGCTGATTTGTTGTTGGGGATATTTAGGGAACAGCATAATTGATTGCGGTTATAGGTAAAAGGAAAATTTAAAATTTTGAACTTATGGAAATGATAAAAGACAACATTTTTTGGATACTTTTTTTTACAACACTAATCATAATTTCTGTTGTTCGGATAATTACACGCCGACCAAATTTTATGCGTTCGATGTATGAACAAACAATTGAGATTTCATCCAACGAAAAGAGTGTAAGTTCATTGCAAGAAGCAATGAAAAGAGCTGGTTTTAAAGATGTGGATTTTAATTCTGAGGACAAAAAATTTCATGCTACTACGTCTTTTTCAATGAGTTCCTGGTTTGAGCACATTGAAGTTAAGATGATTCCTTTAGACAATAAACTTCAATTACATTTTTGTTCGATATGTGGTTATCCGTATCAAATTTATGATTGGGGAAAAAACAAACAAAACTTTGAACGGTTTCAAAAGGAATTGATAAAAGTGATGTAACAACAAAAAGCCTCGAATTAAATTTTCGAGGCTTTTATTTTATAATGGAGAATTATCTAGTACAACTTTATAGGTTGGATCTTCCATGATGTTAACATCAATGATGGCTTCAGCATTTTTCAGGAGATTAATACAATCTTTACTCAAATGCCTTAAATGTACTTCTTTACCTTGTTTTGCATAACGATGTGTTATTGCATTTACCGCTTCGATGGCAGACATATCGGCAATTCTACTTTCTTTAAAATCGATGATGACTACTTTTGGATCTTCTAAAATATCAAATTTTTCTGCAAAAGCTTTTGTAGAACCAAAAAATAGCGGTCCAAAAATTTCATAATGTTTTACTCCATTTTCATCCACATATTTTCTGGCACGGATGCGTTTGGCATTTTCCCAAGCATAAGCTAAAGCTGCTAAAATAACCCCAATCAAAACAGCAATAGCCAAATTGTGTGTGATTGCTGTAATCAACGTTACTAAAACCATCACGACAACATCTGATGTTGGCATTTTTTTAAAAGTTTTTAAACTCGCCCATTCAAAGGTACCAATGGCAACCATAAACATCAATCCGACCAGAGCAGCCATTGGTAATTTTTCAATAAGACTAGAACCAAACATGATAAAAACCAATAACATCACAGCAGCAACAATTCCGGATAAACGAGCTCTTGCACCGGCTGAAGTATTAATTAAACTTTGTCCAATCATGGCACAGCCACCCATTCCTGAAAGCAATCCTGAGAAAATATTTGCAGTTCCTTGGGCCACACATTCGCGGTTACTTCTGCCTCGGGTTTCTGTGATTTCGTCAATTAAGTTTAAGGTTAACAAACTTTCTATTAAACCTACACCTGCAACAATAGCTGCATAAGGTAAAATAAGCATAAATGTTTCCCATGTAAATGGTATAGTAAAATTGGAAAGCGGAGGAAAGCCACCTTTGATGGTTTCGCCTTCATTTAACGTGTCAGCAACAGTCATTGTATCAATGCCAAATCCGATTACGATAGCAGAAACTA
>JAUXNR010000397.1 GCA_030682755.1 Flavobacterium sp. | reverse complement strand
TAATGTCTTCTTCAGAATATGGAACGCCTAGCGTAACCATGACTTCCATTTTCTTTTCAATCATTGAATGATCCATCGCTTTGTTATCATATAGCCATTTATAACCCGGCATAATTGATCCCGGTGACGTACTTTGTGGATCCCACATATGGTTAAAATGCCAATTGTCATTATATTTTGCACCCAATCTGTGTAAATCCGGACCGGTACGTTTTGAACCCCACAAGAAAGGATGATCATATACAAACTCTCCTGCTTTTGAATAATCACCATAACGTTCCACTTCTGAACGGAAAGGTCGAATCATTTGCGAGTGACATCCCACACAACCTTCTCTGATATATAAATCTCGTCCTTGAAGTTCTAATGGTGAATACGGTTTCACAGCTGAAATAGTTGGAATATTAGATTTCACAACAATGGTTGGAATAATTTGAACCACACCACCAATTAAAATGGCTACAGTGGATAAAAGCATGAATTGAATTGGTCTTCTTTCTAACCATGCATGCCATTTTTCACCTTTTTGTCTTTTGGTGCCTATCACAGCTAAAGCAGGAGCTTCTGCCAATTCATCTTGAATCGCTGATCCTTGTCTTACGGTTTGAATGATGTTATAAACTAACACTAACATTCCTGTTAGATATAACGTTCCGCCAATAGCTCTCATCCAATACATTGGCATAATTTGAGTTACTGTTTCAAGGAAGTTACCATATACTAAAGTTCCGTCAGGATTAAATTGTTTCCACATGGAAGCTTGCGTAAATCCGGCCACATATAATGGTAAAGAATATAAAACAATACCTAATGTTCCAACCCAGAAATGGAAATTGGCTAATTTTTCAGAAAATAATTTGGTTTTGGTCATTCGAGGAATCAACCAATAAATCATACCAAATGTCAAGAAACCGTTCCATGCTAATGCTCCAACGTGAACGTGGGCAATAATCCAATCTGTAAAGTGTGCAATGGCGTTTACATTTTTAAGCGAAAGCATTGGTCCTTCAAACGTTGCCATACCATATCCGGTAATTGCTACTACAAAGAATTTCAAAACGGCATTTGTTCTCACTTTATCCCAAACACCACGAAGTGTTAGAAGTCCGTTAATCATACCACCCCAAGACGGAGCAATCAACATCACAGAGAATACAACTCCCAGGTTTTGAGCCCAATCCGGTAAAGCCGTATATAATAAATGGTGTGGACCAGCCCAGATATAAATAAAGATTAACGACCAAAAGTGAATAATAGATAATCGATACGAATATACCGGACGATTAGCCACTTTTGGCACAAAGTAATACATTAACCCTAAAAATGGTGTCGTTAAAAAGAATGCCACCGCATTGTGACCATACCACCATTGTACCAAAGCATCTTGAACTCCTGCATAAACCGAATAACTTTTTAAAGCCGAAACCGGTAACGCTAAACTATTAAAAATATGAAGAACCGCAACCGTAACAAATGTGGCAATGTAAAACCAAATTGCTACATAAATATGACGTTCTCTTCGTTTGATAATCGTCATGATTAAATTAATTCCAAAAACGACCCAAATTAAAGCAATGGCAATATCAATTGGCCATTCTAATTCAGCATATTCTTTAGATGTTGTATAACCTAATGGTAAAGTAATTGCAGCTGCCACAATAATTAACTGCCAACCCCAAAAATTGATATTACTGAGTAAATCACTATACATCCTGGTTTTAAGCAATCGTTGCGTGGAATAATACACTCCTGCAAAAATGGCATTTCCAACGAAAGCAAAGATTACTGCGTTGGTATGTAAAGGTCTTAACCTACCAAAACTTAACCAGGAAATTCCATCGGTTAGGTTGGGAAATAAAAACATAATAGCCAAAATAAGGCCTACTAACATTCCGACTACTCCAAAGACGATACAGGCGTAGAGGAACTTCTTTACAATTTTGTTGTCGTAATAAAATTGTTGCATTTCCATAATTATACTTGTTTTTCTTTAATTGTTTGTATTGGTTTTTTGTTTGTGTTTTTTTTGAGTTCATCGTCAAAAAGCATTCTGACTGATGGAGTATATTCATCATCATACTGACCACTTTTTACAGCTTTGATAAAAGCATATAAAAAGAATACAGCTACGATGATGCTTATTGAGATTAATATATAAATGACGCTCATACTTAAATTTATGTTAACAAAATTAGACTTACTGCTTTTTATAAAATATGATATTTATCATGCGATTATTTTTTTGTTGCGGGTTGAAAGTTGCGAGCGTAAATGTTTGTCATAATCGTTACAAAGCTGACAATTGTGATGGTGCTCAACGGCATGATAATCGCAGCCACCAATGGCGAAAGATTTCCAGTAACGGCATATGTCAATCCAACAACATTGTAAGCTAAAGAAAGTCCGAAACTCATGTAAATTGTTTTCATTGCATTTTTGGAATACTGCATAAAAAACCCAATTTTCTGAAACTGTGACGCATCCAAAATTCCGTCACAAGCAGGTGAAAAAACATTGACATTTTCTGAAATTGACAAACCTAAATTGCTTTGGGCTAAAGCTCCGGCATCATTCAACCCATCACCAATCATCATGACATTTTTTCCTTGTTTTTGTAATTGTTCTATATAATGTAGCTTTTGCTCCGGCTTTTGATTGAAAACTAATGTAGTTTTTGAAGGAAGCATTTTTTCTAAAATCTTACGTTCACCATCATTATCACCGGATAAAATAATCAAGTCATATTTTTTTGACACTTGTAAAAACAACTGCTCTAAACCTTCTCTATATTGATTATTAAACACATAACTTCCTTTATATTCACCGTTAATTTCAACATGTACTTTAGTTTTTTTATGTGTGTTTTCAGTCATGGTTTTTAAAAACTGAGACGAACCTAATTTGATGGTATTCTTATCAATTTCGGCATAAATACCCTTGCCGACTATTTCTTCAAAATGGGTTAGATTACTACTATTTTGTTTCGGAATAAACTCATACAATCGTCTGCTTAAAGGATGATTTGAAGCTCTCAATACGTTGTAAATCAATCTTAATTCAAAATCATTTAAAGGAATTCCTTCATAAGTAATTGCCGTTTTTTTATTGGTTGTAATGGTTCCGGTTTTATCAAAAACTAGTGTATCAACTTGGGCTAATTGTTCAATTACCGTTGCATTTTTCAGGTATAATTTTCGTTTACCCAAAATTCGCAACACATTTCCTAACGTAAACGGGGCCGTTAAAGCCAATGCACACGGACAAGCCACAATCAATATTGCTGTAAACACATTAAAAGCAGTTGTTGTGTCGATAAAAATCCAATACAAAAAAGAAACAATTGCCAAACCAAGCAAAGCCGGAGTGAAATAACGACTGATTTTATCAGTAATCGTTTTGTGTTTTATAGCTACTTTTTTCTGAAAAACATCGTTGCTCCACAATTGCGTTAAATAACTCTGAGAAACTGAAAAAAGCACTTCCATTTCAATGACTTTACCCATTTGTTTTCCGCCTGCAAAAATTTTATCGCCTGATTTTTTTTCAATGGCAACGGCTTCGCCTGTAACAAAACTATAATCAATAGATGCTTTTTCGGAAATCAGTATCCCATCAACCGGAATCAATTCTTGGTTTCTGATTAAAAGTCGGTCGCCCTTTTCAATTTCATATACTTGAACCGAAGTTTCTGAACCATCAGCTAAAATTTTGGTGATTGCAATCGGGAAATAGGATTTATAATCCCGTTCAAAAGAAAGAAAATCGTATGTTTTTTGTTGGAATAATTTTCCCAACAACATAAAAAAGATAAGTCCGGTCATACTGTCAAAAAAGCCTTGACCATAATCAAAAACAATATCAACGGTGCTTCTGATAAACATCACCACAATTCCCAAAGCAATCGGAATATCAATGTTGAGCATGCCGGATTTTATGCTTTTGTAGGCTGAAACATAATAGCCACTTGCAGAATAAAAGAAAGAAGGCAAAGAAATTCCGAAAATCAACCACCTAAAAAATCCTCGGTATTCATTGATCCAATATTCTTCCACTTCAAAATATTCAGGAAAAGAAAGTAGCATGATATTTCCGAAACAGAAAAAAGCGACTCCGATTTTGTATATCAAACTTCTGTCGATAACTTTTTTTCCTTCGTCAAAATTATCGAGACTTATATAAGGCTCATAACCAATGGAACAAAGCAGCTCCACAATCTTTTTAAGCGTTGTTTTTTCGGGATCAAAAGTAATTCGCACTTTCTTTTCGGGAAAATTCACTTGTGAAGTGCTTATTCCTGATTGAAGTTTTTGTAGATTTTCCAAAATCCAAATACACGAACTACAGTGAATATGAGGAATGTAGAGTGAAACAATATGTGTTGAATCCTCTTGGAATTCGAGAAGTTTTGCAACGATGCTTTCATTGTCTAAAAAATCATATTTACCTTGAATATCTAGTGGTGTTGCACCCGGAGATGCTTGAAAATCATAATAACAGGTTAAATCATTTTGATTAAAAATTTCATAAACGGTCTTACAACCGTTACAACAAAAACTTTTCTCATCATAAATAATTTCCTCTTTTTTATCGATTTCTAAACCACAATGGAAACAATTTCCAGTGTTCATAATTTGCTCATTTTACCTGTGACAAAGGTTGCAAAAGGAATAAATTTAAAATATGATATTTGTCATACTTTAAGTATCTTTGTGAAACCAATAAATTATTCTTGTCAAATGGGAAAGTGTGAACAATGCATCGTTAGAGAGTTTAGTTCGTTAAAGGCACTAAACAAAGATGAATTGCTAAAAATGGCAAACTGTAAAACTTCGTATACAATCAAAAAAGGAGAAAACATTTTTGAAGAAGGCGAAACTGTAAACGGCATTTATTGTATTAAAGATGGCATCTGTAAA
>JAUXNR010000388.1 GCA_030682755.1 Flavobacterium sp. | reverse complement strand
TGGCGGTCTTCCCATCTTAAAAAACTTAAAGGTGTTATGTATCGCACTCCATTTCTCCATTTTCTTATCATACTGAAGACCTTTATCCTTTGCATACCTTATCCAAATATTATGTTCCCTCACCATTCTTCTGAAAGTCCTAATTTTCTTATCTGTCCAGCCATATTTTGAGCTTATCTTTAAAATAGTTCATAAATGCCTATTCAGAACAAGTTTTTCCTCGAATCCATTTGGATAAGTGAAAACATTTTCCCTTTTGTCAAAAATCGGGTTAGTCTTATGCATAATCCTATGATGATTAGGACATAGGACGATTATATTATCGGCATTATTGTTTAAAGAACTTACAAAAGAATCAATATGGTGAGCCTCAACTATGAAACAATTGTGTCTCTCAGAAAAGTTCTCACCGCAAACTTGACATCTGAAGCTATAGAATAATTTCAAACTTTCTCCAATGGCCTTATCTAACCGTCGAATTTTAACTACCTGCTTCCTTGCTTCTATTCTTGCAGAGGCATCTATTTTTTTATAATTTGATTCGAATTCAAAGTCTTCCTCTTTCATCCCTGAAATTACTTTCTTAATCTGGTTTGATTCAGAATTGGTAATATAGTCAAGAAAAAAAGTGTTTTCATATTGAGTTGTGTATAAAACAATGCACTCTATCAGTTCTTTAGGAAATTTGGTCACCCGATTAAAAGTCCTTTTCTCCTTTAAGTAATCAAGGCTTGCCCTGAATATTTCACGGAGTTTGATTGCAAATGGACTTTGAGGAGAATATCTGATCTGCATTATATCTGAATGCCCAGGATATTTTTTTGTATCGAAAATTTGGTTTACCAATTTCACATGATAAGTATGATTATCTAAAATTATGTTTATATCTCGTTTCTCTCCCCTTTTTATATATTTTTTTATTCTTTCCTGAAAAACTACCTGTGTAGAAACAGGGATGGAAAAACCTTCCCGTAATACTGACCAATCAACTTCTTTTTTGTAGATATAAAATTGATCTTCAAGCATATTTCAGCTCTGAACAACATTCGCTATTAATCTGATTCGTCCGCCATTGTTGATAA
>JAUXNR010000377.1 GCA_030682755.1 Flavobacterium sp. | reverse complement strand
GTTAAATACTTTATTAAAGGCGAGGCAAACATTTTGGTACTTATTGTATGTATAGTTTTTTTAAAAAGTAATGTCATCAAAAATACTAAAACCTGAATTGAGAACTGTAAAACTTTTGTTTTTTTATGCGTTTACCTTTTTCATTCCATTCAAAACAACTTATTTTTGCAGCTCAAACACACAACTTTTTATCATGACAATTTTACTACTCGGATCAGGTGGAAGAGAACATGCTTTAGCTTGGAAATTATTACAAAGCAAGCGTTGTTCAAAATTAATAGTTGCTCCCGGAAATGCAGGAACAGAATCAATAGCAGTAAATATAAATATTGACCCAACAGATTTTGACGCGGTTAAAAACCTAGTACTAGAACATCAGGTAAATATGGTCGTTGTGGGTCCGGAAGATCCTTTGGTTAAAGGAATTTATGATTTTTTCAAACAGGATGATGTTTTGAAAAACATTCCGGTAATTGGTCCTTCAAAAGTTGGAGCTCAGTTAGAAGGAAGTAAAGAATTTGCTAAAAAGTTTTTAGTTAAACACAACATTCCAACAGCGGCTTATGATAGTTTCACTGCTGAAACAGTTGAAAAAGGGTGTGATTTCTTAGAAACATTAAATCCTCCATTTGTTTTAAAAGCAGATGGTTTAGCTGCAGGAAAAGGCGTTTTAATTATTGAAGATTTAGAAGAAGCAAAAACAGAACTTCGAAACATGTTGGTGAACCAAAAATTTGGGCAAGCCAGTTCAAAGGTTGTCATTGAAGAATTTTTAGACGGTATTGAGCTAAGTTGTTTTGTATTAACCGACGGTAAAAACTATAAAATTCTTCCAACAGCAAAAGATTATAAGAGAATTGGTGAAGAAGATACCGGATTAAACACCGGAGGTATGGGAGCAGTTTCGCCCGTTCCGTTTGCCGATGCCGTTTTGTTGGAAAAAATTGAAACCAGAATTGTGAAACCAACGATTGAAGGTTTGCAAAAAGAGGACATTGAATACAAAGGCTTTGTGTTTATAGGATTGATTAACGTCAAAGGAGAACCCATGGTGATCGAATACAATGTTAGAATGGGTGATCCGGAAACAGAAGTGGTAATGCCAAGAATTCAATCGGATTTGGTAGAATTGTTTACGGCGGTTGCCAATCAAACCCTGAACGAAGTATCGCTTGAAATTGACCCAAGAAGTGCAACCACAATTATGGTAGTTTCCGGCGGTTATCCTGAAGCTTATGAAAAAGGGAAAGTAATTACCGGATTAGAGGCCATTGAAGGTTCCATTACTTTTCATGCCGGAACAAAAACAGAGAATGGAACAATTGTAACCAATGGAGGTAGAGTAATTGCTATGACTTCGTATGGAGATACTTTTCAACAGGCCATAAAAAAATCTTACCAAAATATAGCAAAACTAAATTTTGATAAGATGTATTATAGAAAAGATATCGGATTTGATCTTTAAGATGTAAAAGTATGTTTAGAATTCAGAAGTTGGAACTTCTAATTTTTGAATTCTAAGTTTTTACTTTAAAAATGAATGAGCCGTTGTATCTTGATTTTCTTCGTTATTTTTTTGATGAATATTTAATTGTTTACACCAATAAACTATGGCAACAGCACAAACAATCATAAAAATCCAATTCAAAATGTTTGCACCCCACCAATTTGAAAGCTCCAAAGAACGGAACATATCAAAAGGAGCAAAAAGTAGTTCTACAAATAAGTATTGAATTCCTTCAAAAAATGCTTTCATGATATAATATATTATATTTACAAACGCAAAAGTATAAAATATCCTAATGATTCCAAGTCTTTTTAATAAATCTAGGCCAATAAATTATATAATAATTGCAACGCTGTTGTTTTTTAGCTTTTTAATTTTTCAAATTAGAAACACTATTGATCCAATTTCGGTTAGTTCTTTTATAGAAAAAGTGAGCGTTTTGGTAGTGCTTGTTTTTTCATTGTTTGTTGCCAACTTCATCGCAAAACGAAATGGATTAAGCAAAGACAGCAGTTATCCGTTTTTATTTTATTTTATTGTTTTGCTTTTTTTTCCTTCTGTTTTTAATCAGGTTAATTTAGTAATTTCCTCGTTTTTTGTGCTTTTAGCCTTGCGAAGACTTTTTTCAATGCAATCCATGCAATCTACAAAAGAGAAAATTTTTGATGCTTCACTTTGGATTTTTGTGGCATCGCTTTTTCATTTTTGGGCAATTCTGTTTATAATATTAGTTTTTGTCTCAATTATTTTTCATGTTTCAGGAGATTACAGAAATTGGATTTTACCTTTTATTGCATTGTTTGCGGTTGCAATTATCACCATTTTTTTTTCATTAGCATTAGAAACAACTTGGCTGGAAACAATCGTGAATTCTGCCACATATAATTTCAAACTTGAATTTTCTTCGGTTATTGCTCAAAATAGTGCTTTGTTGATTTACAGCTTTTTTGCTGTTCTGTTTTTGTTTTCCATGATTTTTTCAATGTCAAAAAGACCTTTAATTCTTCATGCAGCGTTCAAGAAAATTATTTATGCAATGGTAATCGGAGTTTTGATTTATTTAATTTCTCCTGATAAATCAAACGAGAATTTAATTTTCACCTTTTTTCCAATGGCTATTTTGGCCACAGGATTTGTAGAGATTACAAAAGATGATTTTTGGAAACAAATAATAATGGGAATATTTGTGCTGATTGGAATAACTGTTTTTGTTTTTCAATTATAACTTAACACCGTAAGCCAAATCGCCAGCATCTCCCAAACCGGGAACGATGTAATTTTTCTCATTTAATTTCTCATCCAAAGCAGCAACCCACAAATGACAATTGGCAGGAAGATTTTTTTCTAGATAAGCAATGCCTTCAGGAGCAGCAATCACTACGGCAATGTGGATTTCTTTTGGTTTTTGTTCTAAATGTAAC
>JAUXNR010000374.1 GCA_030682755.1 Flavobacterium sp. | reverse complement strand
AATCTAAAAATCCAATAATCTAACTTCTTTCATATTTAAAATACATTACTGCTCCATAAATAATATGGCAAACCCCAAACCCTAAAATCCAAAAATACAAGGAATAACCGGAATAGTTTACAGAAATCAAACCGAGAATTATTTCAGTAATTCCCAAATACCGAATGTCTCTGAAAGTATATTTGCTGGCATTCACACAGGCTAAGCCATAAAAAATCAAAGTCATGGGTGCAATCAGACCATACGTTCCGTTTTTAAGTAAAAGTACAATCAATATACCTCCCGTGAAAATTGGAATAGAAAAATTAGCCAACAATCTTTTTGATGAAGCATTCCAAACACTCTCATTTTGTTTTTTTGCCTTTTTAATGGTCAATATAAAAGCTGTTGCAATGGAAATAAAAAGGACACAAACCGCTGTTAAAAGTATTAATTTGAATGTTTTACTCTCAAGAGTGATGTAATAACCGGAATGATTATTTATCAATTCGTTTACAATATATGCACCAATTAAAGCATATATTCCGGCAAGAACTCCGGATAAACCACTCAACGAAATAAATTGAGTTGATTTTGACATCATTTGTTTGATGTCTTGTATGTCTTTCAAATAATCTTTTGTTTCCATGTTTAAAGTACTTTGAATTGCAAAGTAATGTATAAGTTTTTATTCAACCAAACAATTTTTAATATATTTTTGAAAAATGAAACCAGCCGAAGAATACATTTTAAATCAACCTGAGTTGTATCGCTCGATTTTACTGCATGTTCAAGCAGTTGTTGAAGCAACAATTCCTGAATTGACGTTGCAATTTAAATATAAAATTCCTTTTTATTATCTGGGTAAAAGACCTTTTCTCTACTTAAATGCAACACACAAACGAGGTTATGTGGATGTAGCTTTTATGCGGGGTTATAATTTGATTTTACATCAAGATAAGTTGAAAGGCGAGGGGAGATCTCAAGTAAAATCTTTGCAATACAAAAGCTTGGAGGAAGTGAATAATGAGGTTTTAATAGAATTATTACTTGAACAAAAGCGTTATTTTTCAGATGTATTTTTAACTAAATAACACATACATTATTTAATTTTTAGGAACAGTTAATTCAAATACTATTTCTTTATGTTCAAGTAATTGGTGTTCAATTGGAGTTCCGTTTAAGGTTTTTCCTTTTGCTTTTATTACAATGCCTTTTTTATCATACATAAACCGCTCTTCAAATTCAAAAGGATGAATACAAATAATTCTAAAAGCGTGAAACAGATTTGATTTATTTTTTTGAACATCAATTTCATAAGTCATCATTGATTTTTTTCTTTTCGCGTTTTTATAAACATCAATATGTACTTTTTCAATACTATCATTTGTTTCAATTGTCGTAAAGTCGTAAATGTAATGCTGCCTACTTTTTTTATTGTAATAGGTTATCGGTTTTGATTCTTCATAGTTAAAATTATAAAAAGTCACTCCATTTGTAACGGTTTCCTCAACACTAAAAGTGTGTTTTTTGAGATGTTTCAAATCATATAAATAGGCTAAAATAATGTTAGGAGTTTTGAGGATTGATAAATAAAAACTGTTGTCCGAATTACTAGTATATATTAAATCGTTTCCTACGCCGTTCTTAAATGTTGTTGAATAAACAGTTAAAGTAGTAAACTCAAACTTTTGTGCTTTTACTGTAAAGTTAGTAATCAACAAAAATAGAATTAGAATTTTTTTCATACTATGATATTTAAGCCTAAAGTAAAAAAAATGCTTTCATTACGAAAGCATTTTTAATTTATTTTTAAATCCTAAAAATTCCTCCAAAAGCAATAATCTGCTGAAAAAACCAAAATTCTTGAGAGGCTTTATCGGCTTTTGAAGCTGTAGTTCTAATGTCTTGCATGTTGATATAACCACCTTTTAATTCGGCTTGAATAAAAAAGTGCTTGAAAAAAGTGACATTCAAACCTGCTTTGGCAGAAAGTCCGAAACCGGAAACATGAAATTCATCATAACGTTCTTTTCCTAAAAGTGTGGTATTGGTTTTAGGATATAAAAATCCTGCTCCCAAACCTTCGGTTATGTTAATTTGAACTTTATCTGTATTGGATAATTTAAACCAGGATGAAATATCATCCACTCTGGAGATTTCTGTGTTAACATAATTCAAACCATCAGTATGTTCAAACTTCAAAAAATCTTCGGTTAACAATACTTGTCCGTTTGGCAATACCTCACCATATGAACCTGCATCAGGATAATATCCGGTAATATTCACCGCCTGATCTTGGTGCATTACATATTTCATGTGGTCAAAACCAATGGAAATATTGTACTTATCAGAGATAAAATAACCAAGTCTGAAATTAGTTTGCGGAATGGTCATCCGAGCCGGATTTATAAAATCACAATGCCAACCTTTCGGTTTGTCATGTGCTGTGACATTATGAAGTGTAAAGTCATAATCTTCTCCTCTAAACCGAATGTCTGATTTAGAGTAACTTTCTCGATTTCCACCCCAAAAGATATAGAATTTACCTTTGTTGTGGGCTGTGTATTTTTCAGGATTGGCAGATAAATCTTGGGCAAATAAGTGTTGAAAAACGGCACAAAAAAAGAACACAATCAAAACAGATTGCTTTTTCACTGGGCAAATAGATGGGTTTAGTTAAAATTGATTGATGGTTTGTCTGATGGCAACTAGTTTGGTCATTAAATCTTCAAAATAATCCAAATGAAGCATGTTGGCTCCATCACTCTTGGCATTAGCCGGATCAAAATGGGTTTCTATGAAAATTCCATCCACACCGGTTACAATTCCGGCTTTGGCAATGGTTTCAATCATATCCGGTCTTCCACCGGTTACTCCCGACATTTGATTAGGTTGTTGTAAAGAATGCGTGACATCCAAAACAGTAGTTGCAAATTGTTTCATGGTTGGAATTCCTCTGAAATCTACAATCATATCTTGGTAGCCAAACATGGTGCCACGATCTGTTAACATTACATTTTCATTTTGACAATCTAACACTTTTTGAACAGCATGTTTCATGCTTTCCGGACTCATAAATTGTCCTTTTTTTAAGTTCACAGTTTTACCCGTTTTAGCCGCAGCTACAACTAAATCTGTCTGACGAACTAAAAAAGCAGGAATTTGTAATACATCAACATATTCGGCAGCCATAGCCGCATCTTCATTGGTGTGAATATCGGTTACGGTTGGAATCCCGAAGGTTTGAGAAACTTTTTGTAATATTTTTAAAGCTTTTTCATCACCAATTCCGGAAAAACTGTCAATTCGTGAACGATTTGCTTTTTTGAAAGATCCTTTAAAAACATAAGGAATTTCTAATTTGTCTGTTATTTGAACCAAACGTTCAGCAATTCGCAATGCCATTTCTTCGCCTTCAATGGCACAAGGTCCGGCTAAAACAAAAAAGTTTCCGCTTTTAGTATGTTTTATTTGAGGTATTTTAGTAACATCCATGGTTGTTTTTTTAAAGTGCAAAAGTACGAATTTTTAGTAAACTAAAATACTTTACCATCAGTCTTCTTTTTTTGCAGTTAACCCCACAGGAATTAAGAGTTTTCCTTTTTCATAAATATTAAAATACAACACAATAGGTTTGGAATTACCTTGCCAGGTTATTTCATAAACTTCTAAAAATCCGGCACCAATTTCACTGCGTTTTGTTGGAAACGGACAGCAACTCTCCAGTCTTTTGTAACTTAATTTTTCGCCGTTCGGACCGGCTAACGCTCTGAGAAATCTTCCTTGATTGAGTGTGTCACTTAACGTGTTTCTGTAGAAAATATTTATAGGATAATCTTCATTATAACCATATTTTTTATCAGAACTGTATTCTGTAATTATGAAGGCATTGTCTTTTGTCAACACCGGAATAGGTGCATTATCATCAATATTTTTAATGGAATTTTTTGTGCTTATGCAAGAGGTAAATAACCCCAAACCCATTAATAAAATAAAAATCTGATTACATTTCATGTTTAGTTTTCTTTACTTTTTATAAAAAAGGCAACAATGGCAGCAGTGACCACTCCAACTGACAACGCAAAAAACACAGATTGTACTATGTAAGAGGTTAAATTAAAATAAGCTTCAGCGTTTTCTTTATTTAAAACTCCTTTTTCTACAGAATACGTTATGAAATTTTCAAAGAAATTTGGAGCAATAACATTGTGAATGATAACTTGTCCAATTGGAGTCAAAATTGCTATAAAAACAGAAAGAACAATGCCACTGATAAAACCTTGTTTCCAATTCATGTTTCCCTGAAAAAAGTTTTTCTTTTTATCAAGCAATGCCATAATATAAAGTACAATGGCAACAATTGCAAACAGAAAAGAGAAAGAACCGTGACTTTCAATTTTTTCGTCATAAAAACCCAAGGATTTTTCAAGTATAGCCCAAACTAAAGTGGCTAAGATAAATACAACAGCCCACTTGATCTCAATTTTATAATTTTTCATTTTTTTTCATTTCTGATTATACCTCAAAGGTAAAAGTTTTTTTAATAGATTTCTTGAAATGTGTTTTTTGTTGTACAACTCAAATTTTGATTGCTTATTTTTGTAAAAAAAAATTAGGTATGGAATTCTTATCTCAAACTTGGCATTGGTCAATTTCCGGTTTTTTAATTGGAATTGTGATGCTGTTATTAATTTATTTTGGTAAAACTTTTGGCATGTCTTCAAATCTTCGTTCTCTTTGTGCTATGACAGGAATTGGAAAGAAAGTTTCCTTTTTTGATTGGGATTGGAAATCACAGAGATGGAATTTAGTGGTTACACTTGGTGCAATGATTGGTGGATTTATTGCGGTAAATTATTTGCATGACAGTTCAAATGTTTCAATTAATCCGTCAACAATTTCGCAATTGAATGAGTTAGGAATTGATTCACCAAACGGAAAACTTGTACCCGATGCCTTATTTGAAAATACATCGCCAAAAGCAATTTTAATATTAATTTCAGGAGGTTTGTTAATTGGTTTTGGAAGCCGTTATGCCGGAGGATGTACTTCCGGACATGCAATTTCCGGATTGAGTAATCTTCAATTACCGTCACTAAAAGCTGTTATTGGCTTTTTTATTGGCGGATTAATCATGGCTCATTTTCTTTTACCTTTAATTTTCTAATTGTATGAACTTAGTAAAATATTTAATCGTTGGTGTTTTATTCGGAATTGTATTAACCAAAACCGAAGCAGTTTCCTGGTATAGAATTTATGAAATGTTTTATTTTCAGTCGTTTCATATGTATGGAATTATTGGAACGGCAATTGCTACAGGCGTGATTGGAATTCAATTTATCAAACGTAAAAAATTAAAAGATATAGACGGACAACCCATTGAAATCTTAGATAAAGAAAGCGGAAATGTCCGTTATTGGGTTGGTGGAATTTTATTTGGTTTAGGATGGGCACTGGTTGGTGCATGTCCGGGACCTATTTTTATTCTTTTAGGGGCAGGATTTTATAATGTAGCTTGGGTGTTGTTAGGAGCAATTTTTGGCACTTTTTTATATGGTGTAATCAAAAATAAAT
Organism: Flavobacterium sp.; assembly: GCA_030682755.1. Lineage (GTDB taxonomy): Bacteria > Bacteroidota > Bacteroidia > Flavobacteriales > Flavobacteriaceae > Flavobacterium. The sequence continues at coordinate 2,298 of JAUXNR010000374.1, read as the reverse complement.
TGCCTCATTAAATAGACAAAATATATTCAACTAAACCTTGTTCGTGCGGTAAATCCATCTTTTTTCTGAGACGATAGCGTTTAATTTCAACACTTCGGACAGAAATGTTAAGCAGCGGTGCAATTTCTTTTGAAGAAAGATTCAACCTTAGATAAGCACAAAGTCTGAGATCATTTGGTGTTAATGTGGTGTGAGCTGCTTTTATTTTCTTCAGAAAATCTTTGTCAACATTGTTAAACGCATCACTAAAAACACTCCAACTGTCTTCTTCATTAATGTTTTTATTAATAGTTGAAATAACTGATTTGATGCTTCTGTTTTGACTTTCTTCTGACGTTTTCTTTAAATCATTTTTTATCAATTCCAACAACTCATTCTTTTTAATCAAAGTCATGTTGGAAGCCGCTAATTCTTTGTTTTTGTTTTCAAAATCTTGTTCTAACTTTTGATTTTTGATACGCATTAACTCTTGTTCAGTTTCCAATTCTTTGATTTCCAATAATCTATTATTTTCTTCTATTAATTTTTCACGTTGATTTTTATAATAACTGTTGTAAGCTTTGTTAATAAAATAACCTAAAATCAATAAAATTATGATGTAAATTAAAACGGCTAAATTAGTTGAATACCAAGGTTTTAATATTTCAAATGTATAACTGCTTGTATTTTCAGACAATGAATTTCCAATTTTAGCTCTAACCTTAAAATTATAAGTTCCCGGATTTAAATTTTTGAAATTTATTGTAGATTCTGAACTCCATTCACTCCAATCTTCTTGAAATCCTTCTAAAAAGTACTGGTATTCAACATTAATATATTTATTAAATTCAGGTACTGTATAAGAAAAAGTAATGTTATTTTCAACATATTTAAAATTTCCATCTTCAAAAATGGGAATGAAATGCGTTTTTTCGTTTTGCTTATTGATCGTAATATCTTTGATATAAATTTTATAATTGCTAAAATGCAAATCGTCAATATCAATAGTATTATAACCATCTGTTGTACCAATCAAATACTGAGAATTTGAAATTTGAGATATGTTTTCATAGCCCAACATTGAGTTTGTTAAAGAGGAAGGAATCGGGATAATGCTGTGCTTTAATTCAGAACTCAATTTGCCATAAGAGAAATAATTGATGTAATTTTTTGTAAAAAACCAAAGTCTTTTGGAGTGATCCACCATTAATTTTCCGGAAATATATTCATCTTTCTCAAAAACATTGCTCAACTTTTCGTCTTTCTCAAATTGATTGTTTTTTGGATTATAGGCCAATATACCATCTTTATAAGCATAATATATTTTACCGTTGAACTTGGTTAATCCTGCGTTTTTGCCTTTTTCAGGAAATGCAAAAGTTTCAAATTTAATGGCTTTTTTCCACTCAGAATCCACTTGAATTTTAAAAACGCCTTTGTATTCATGACTTACAATAATTTCATTATTTCCGCTACTTTCAAAATACTTGGAAGAATAATCAAATCCGGCTATTTTGTTTTTATACTGCCAAGTATTGTTGACTTTTTCCAAAATGGATATCCCATAATAATTGCCTTGTAAAAGCATGTTTTTATTGGTGGGATGCTTATTAAATTTCCATGTTCCGGAAGTGGCATATAAATTTTTTGCCGTTTGATTTTCTATTAAAAATGTACCCGAATCATGCCCACAAAAAAGAGTATTATCATAAGCATACAAAGTCCAAACCTGACCATTTGTGCCATTGATAAAATTAAAGTCACCTTTGGCGTATTGGTTTTTATAAAAAAGTCCCTGATTGGTACCAATGTATAAATTTCCTTGAAAAAGAATGGAAGCATAAACAGTGCCTAAAACGCCTGTTTTGTCAACATAACTTCTAATGGGCGATTTTAAATTAATGCAATTGATACCATTATCTAAACCAACCCAAATGTTGGAATCAGAATCTTCGTAAAGAGATAAAGCGGTATTATTACTGATGCCATTATTTTGATTGATGTGATATATTTTTTCGCCCTCTTTAGACAAAATGAAAATGCCGTTTGAAATAGTTCCAATGGCAAAAGAACCGTCTTTTAAAATAGTAGAACAATAAACACCACTTTTTTCTAATTCAGAATTGACATCAGTATTCCATTTAGAAATTTTTGAATCCAAATAACTAAAAACCCCTTTGTTTTGAGTGATAATCAGTAAGGCATCTTTGTTTTTGCTGATGGAAACAATTTTATTTTCAATAAAAAAAGATTGGTCGCTGATTAATTTGCTTACGCCATTTTCAATTTCAAACAAACCCTCGTTTACAGTTTGGTAAT
>JAUXNR010000343.1 GCA_030682755.1 Flavobacterium sp. | reverse complement strand
CTGGCAAGATGCAGGACTACCGACATCAATCAACGACACCCCTGATTGGGATAGCGGCACCATCTTTGGCACAGGCACCTCAGGAATCGACAAGTTCAGAGAAAGCATTTATAAAATTGACAACTTTGAAACCCGCAAACTCGGTAGCACCGCCGTAGCACAAACCATGAACAGCGGTGTGAGTGCTTATTTAGCCGGTAAACTCGGATTAGGCAATCAAGTAACTACCAACTCTTCCGCCTGTACCACCGGCACAGAAAGCATTATCATGGGATTCGATCGCATCCGAACCGGACAAGCCAAACGCATGCTGGTTGGTAGCACCAGTGATAGTGGTCCCTACATTTGGGGTGGTTTTGATGCTATGAGAGTTTGTACTTTCAAACACAACCATTCACCCGAAGAAGGTTCCCGTCCCATGAGTGCTTCCGCCTCCGGATTTGTACCCGGCAGTGGAGCAGGAGCAATGATTTTAGAAGATTTAGAGACCGCATTAGCCAGAAATGCTACCATTTATGCAGAAGTTTTGGGTGGCAACATCAATTCAGGTGGCCAACGCGGTGAAGGAACGATGACGGCACCTAATTCCATAGCCGTCCAAAAATGCATCTCTGATACCTTAAAGCAAACCGGAATCAAAGCTTCAGAAATTGATACCATCAACGGTCATTTAACCGCCACTTCCAAGGACAGTCTGGAAATCAAAAACTGGTCAGAAGCTTTAGGACTTTCAGGTCTCGACTTTCCTTATATCAATTCTTTAAAATCCACAGTGGGTCATTGTCTTTCTGCCGCAGGAAGCATCGAAAGTATTGCAACCGTTTTGCAACTTCATCAAGGATTTATTTTTCCCAACCGCAACTGTTTAGACATCCACCCTGAGATAACAGCTATGATACATCCTTCAAAAATCCCGCAGCAATTACTTAACAAAGATAGCTCCATCGCCATTAAAGCAAGTTTTGGTTTTGGCGATGTAAATGCTTGCGTTGTATTTAAAAAATATTAAAAAGGTTTAGTATCTTAGACAAAAAAAATGAACCGAGAAGAAGTTATCGAACAACTTAAAATTATAATAAAACCTTACGTCACAAACGAAGAAGCTTTTTCAAACCTAACAGAGGAAACCGATTTTATTTCGGATTTAAAGATTAACTCTGCTAATTTGATTGATGTCATCTTAGACATTGAAGCTTTTTATAACATTGAAATTGACAACATTTCCATGGAACGCATGATTGATGTAAAATCGGCCTTAGCCATCATAGAAACCAAACTTGCTGAAAAATGATAGGTAATGATATTGTTGATCTAGCTCTAGCGTCCCTTCAAAGCAATTGGAGACGAGCGGGTTATTTGAACAAGTTATTTACCCAAAAAGAGCAAGACCACATCTTCCAAGCTTCAAATCCGGATGTAATGGTTTGGACAATATGGTCAATGAAAGAAGCTGTTTATAAAATCATTATACAACAAAACGGACTAAGAGGTTATTACCCTTTACGCATTGCAACCACTGATCTTGACAGTGGCATCATGAGTTTTAAAGAAAAAATATATTACACACAAACCAACGTGACTTCAGATTGTATTCATACAGTTGCTTTAACAACAATTCAATTTGATAACGTAAAAGAACTCACCAAGCCTTGTGAAGTGATTAAAATAGGTGAGGTGCC
>JAUXNR010000332.1 GCA_030682755.1 Flavobacterium sp. | reverse complement strand
AAAGTTTCTCGTGTTAGAAATTGAACGTAACTATGACAATCGTTCTGTTATTGGTGGTTTAGAAAATGTTTGTCAAACATGGAAACAAGAAGCTTTGATACAGGGTGCATCATTTGATCTTGTCAATTTGATTTGTGAAACGTTATCTACATATTCTTTGATGGATTATGGCAAAAGAAATAATTCCATAAAAATAATTTTGGAAAAATTAAAGCCCGTAGATATTGACAAAACTATTAAGACTTCCGACATTGAAATAAAAACAAATAATGCTGCTTTTCAAGAAAATTCAAAGCAGAGGCAAGATAATATCCAAAAAAAAGCTGGATTTGATATTGAAGAAGCATTATCACATCCAGTTACCAATATTCCAGGCATAGGGAAATATCGTTCGCAAGGATTATCAAAATTAAATATTTTTTCAATAAAAGACCTGCTATATTATTTTCCAAGAAAACATGAAGATTTCAGTAATTTAAAAACAATTAATAAGATTGAATTTGGAAAATCGATTTCGATTGCTGCATCGCTCAAAAGTATCCATTCTAGAAATCTTCGAGGAGGAAAACAAAAGATTACGGAATTGATTCTCGAGGATGATACTGGAAACTTACGGGTTACATTTTTTAACCAGCCATACCTGGAAAAATCACTTAAACCCGGTATTCGGATTATTGTTTCAGGAAAAGTTGAAATGTATATGGGGAGATTCGTTCTGAACAATCCTGAATGGATTGAATTGGGTCAAGGCGGCTTGAATCCTAATCGTTTATTCCCATATTATGCATTAACCAAAAATATCTCACAAAAATGGTTGCGGGAAATAATTGCCAAACAAATTCAGATGTGGGCTCCAAAGGTTTCAGATTTTTTTTCAGTTGAATTCTTGAATAAAGCTGATTTACTTGATTTGCCAACTGCCCTGGTAAATATTCACTTACCAGAAAACGCTGAGCTAAAGAAAAAAGCAGAAGAACGTTTTTCTTTTCAAGATACATTTTTCTTGCACTTATCTATGCTGAGACAAAAAAAACAATGGAAACAAGTTTCTGCGAAGAAAATAAATTTTTCTACTGAG
>JAUXNR010000331.1 GCA_030682755.1 Flavobacterium sp. | reverse complement strand
CAACCGTAGGAGCAATTCCTTTTGCCGCTGATTCAAAATTTCTGATACTGTTTCCTAAACTAGACATTAATTCACCGTCTAATTTAGCTTCTTTTAACATTGCGTCTAATTTTTGAGATAATAAACTTTGTGCATCTTCTTTTACTGCTTTGTTAGATTTAGCTTCTCCTCCTGCTAATTCAGGATATACTAATGACCAGTCTAATTCATTATCTACAGGTTCAAATGCAGAAAGTGCGAAAATAATTGCCTCAGTAACAAGACCTATAGTAAGCATTACGTTTCCTGTTAAAGGTCCTATTTCAAAGTGAATAATTTTAAATAAAGCTCCTACGATAACAACTGCTGCTCCCATACCGTAAGCGAAATTCATTGCTTTTTTACTTAAAAGTGCCATAATAATAATTTTTAGTTAGTTAATTTTAATTTATTGTTTGTTTGATTAGATAAACTTTTATTTTGCTCTACCTCTGTTGTTAGCATTTCTGGTAACTTGTGTTCCCATGTAATCTTGAACAGTTCTAAAGCCGATGTAACTTCTTGCTGAATCAGCGTATTCATAATCTCTACTACTCACTTGTAAGAAGTATGCAACATCTTTCCAAGAACCACCTCTGATAACTTTACGTTTGTTTTTCAAGTCACCAACTGTTGGATTCATTGTAGAAACATATTCATATGAAGCTGCATCATAAGATGAATCTGTCCATTCTGAAACGTTTCCTGCCATATTATATAAGTTATAATTGTTAGGCTCATATGATTTTGCTTCAACAGTATAAAGAGCTCCATCTGCTGCATAATCACCTCGGTTTGGTTTGAAGTTAGCTAAATAACAAGCTCTGTCATTTTTAGCATAATTACTTCCCCAAGGATAGGTTGCAGATTCTAAACCACCTCTTGCCGCATACTCCCATTCTGCTTCAGTAGGCAATCTAAAACTATTGATTAAGTCTCTTTTGTTCTTTTTTGATTTGATATAAATATTTTTCTTTAACGTTCTCCAAGCACAAAAAGCTTTTGCCTGAGTCCAAGAAACTCCAACTACAGGATAATCACTGTAGGCTTGGTGCCAAAAATAATCATTGTGCATTGGCTCATTATAAGAATATTCGAAATCTTTAATCCAAGCAGTTGTATCAGGATAAACTTTTACATTCTCACTTTTAATAAAGTCTGAACGCTTCCCTGTTTTAGCTTTAGCAGCCGCTTGAATATCCATCCATGTATAACGGAATTTCAATTTGTTTACATCCATAGTTCTTAAACCATTATAAGATTCAGAAGCAGGAAGATACAATGAATCCATTACCTCAACGTAATATTCATCAGGATATTTTGACGTATCTGTATGCAACTTAACACTTCTGTTAAGTCTTCTACCAGCATAAGGATCTTCTTCTGTCCCTAAACTATAATAGTTCTCATACATATATTTATCGTATGGCGTCATTTTATCAGGATCAGTATCCTTAAATGCATAGTCACCTATACTGGCTCCACCTTTTTTTGCGGAACCTTTACCTGTAGCGGTTGAAGTTTGACCTAGCTCATCTGCTAAAATGGCCAAACGAACACGAATTGTTGAGTCTTTTACCCATTCAACGAATTCTCTGTACTCGCTATTAGTAATTTCCGTTTCGTCCATATAGAAAGAACGTACAGTAACAGTTTTTGTTGGAGCATCTAATACATTGGCTAAATCATCATCTGATTTACCCATAATGTATGCTCCACCAGGTACTAACGTCATCCCGTATGGTTTTTCAGGATGCCACTTCTTTCCGGGCACACCTACCAGCTCTCCTTTATCACCTGAACTACATCCGATGAGTAAAAAAGATAATGTTGAAAATGCAATGAACTTCTTCATATAAATTTGGGTTATCATGTATTCAAATTTTGAGGTCGTAAACCTATTTATTATTTTTTAAAAAAGCAATTAATTGCTTTACTTTTTAATTTCCTGTCCAAAACTATAAATTAATATTTTAAAGGAAAAGCTTTTTATCGATAAAATACAATTATTATCGATGAAATGCATTTTTTTTATTAATTTGTAAGTTTATATTTATTTAAAATATGTTGCTTAAAATTTTATATTTTGTTTAATTGACCTTTTTAATGTTTTAAATATCACAAAATATTTTTTCTTTGTGCTTTCCACCATCTTTCGGGGATATCTTGATCGCAAGCAGCCAAATAATCAAGATGAGAACAAGGCAATAACGTATTTCTTTTTAATTTATTATTAACATTTGAAATATATGGAATTTCAATCCACCATCTTTCGGTTGTTGTGCTTTTAAAAAAAATAAGTTCCATGTCGTCAATTGGAACAATATAACGAATGAAATTATTTTTATTAATATGTGGATTTTCTTGAGTCCTATAGTTAAAGCCTTCAATAAAATACCATATTATTTGAGCAATTAAAGGGCTTTCTTTTTTATCATTGGAATGATTAAATAATCCTAAAACACTAACTTTTTCACTAATTCCGGCATATCTAGATAAAGCACAAATTTCTTTACCATCAAATCCGTTGGGTATAAAAGTAGCAAAATTTCCTGAAGCAATTGATTTTATGGACGTTAAATCTAAAGAAACAATATCTGCATCTCGCAAAACAGGTTCTGCTAAACTCAAATTTGACGAAAGATCACCTAATCTATAAGCATCAAAAAATAATTTTTCCAATAAATCAATTTCCTCTTGAGGATTATAATAGGTCTGAAATCCTAAATTGCAATAGTTAAACAAATTGGTAGGCTCATCTACTATCATTTTAGAAATATAAGAATCAGCCGTTAACTTTTGATTTGTATTTCCAAAATCAAACTTTGAATCTATCGTAATCAAATTTACCATTTGATCCAAGTTGTCAAAACCTCTATAAACAGCATAAGTCAAATCTTGTGAGCCACCTATTACAATGGGAACAATTTTTTTCTTTAGCAATTCTTCAACAACTTTTGACACTAAAAAATAAGTGTCTTCTTGAGTATTCCCGGCATTTATATTACCTAAATCACATATCAATTTATTCCAATTTCCGGGAAAAAGAGCATAAAATTCTTTTCGTATTTCAATTAATGAAACTGCATCACTATTGTTACCTCTATTATCTAATACACCAATAAGTGCAATGGAAACGAAATCCAAATTTGGAAATTCTTTATCGGAATGTACAGCAATGTTTGCACCAATACTTTGCGAAGGAAATTGGTTTAATACATTTAAAACTTCTTCCTCTATGGGCTCTAAAAGTTCAAATACCATAAATTATTTCTTTTTAGCCGGTGCTTTTTTGGTGGTGGTTTTTTTTGCCGATGTTTTCTTTGACGGAGCTTTTTTGGCTGGAGCTTTTTTGGCTGGAGCTTTCTTTTCAATCAATTCTTGCACTTGAGCTAAGGTTAATTTTTCGGCATCAACATCTTTACTTAATTCAATTTTGATTTTACCTTTTGTAATAACCGAACGACCCCATCGTGCTTTTTCAACTTTAATCCCTTCTGCTTTCCAGTCATGGATAACTTTATCAATCTCTTTTTGCTGTTTATCCTCAATCAATTCATTTAAATCCGATTGCGATAATTTATCAAAATTGTATTTTTTACTTACATTAATAAACATACCGTTCCACTTGATAAATGGACCAAATCGACCAACACCTTTTTGAATTGGCAATCCTTCATATTCTCCAATTGGAGCATCAGCCTGATTTTTTTCATCAATCAAAACTTGAGCTCTTTCTAGAGTAACATCCAAAGGATCTTCACCTTTTGGAAGAGAAACAAATGTCTTACCAAAACGAACATAAGGTCCAAAACGACCATTATTCACTTCTACTTCTTCTCCTTTATATGTACCTAAATTTTTTGGTAATAAAAATAAGTTCAACGCATCTTCTAAAGTAATAGTCCCGATATTTTGATCAGTTCCTAAACTGGCAAATTGTTTATTATCGTCATCAATATCACCAATTTGAGCCATTGGACCAAATTTTCCTAAACGAACAGATACCGGTTTTCCAGTTTTTGGATCTGTACCTAAAATTCGTTCACCACTTTCTCTATCTGCATTTTCTTCAACGTCAATTACGTTAGGATGAAAATGATTGTAGAAATCACGCATCATTTTTGTCCAGTCTTCGTTTCCTTCGGCAATTTCATCAAAATCTTGCTCCACTTTTGCCGTGAAATTATAATCTAAAATGGTAGAGAAATTCTTTACCAAAAAGTCATTTACAATAATTCCGATGTCTGTTGGCACCAACTTCCCTTTGTCAGAACCACTGTTTTCTGAGAGAACTACAGATTTAACAGTACTTCCTTTTAAAGTAATTTGATTGTATTTTCGTTCTTGACCTTCAAAACTTCCTTTTTCAACATAATTTCTGTTGATAATCGTAGAAATAGTTGGAGCATAGGTTGATGGTCTTCCAATTCCTAATTCTTCTAATTTCTTAACCAGAGAAGCTTCAGTATATCTGCTAGCAGGTCTTGAAAAACGCTCTGTAGCCGTTATATAATTGTTCAACAACTTTTCATTTATCTTCATTGCCGGCAACATACCTTCTTGTTCTTCCTCATCATCGTCGCTACCTTCTAGATACACTTTTAAAAAACCTTCAAACTTGATTACTTCTCCAGTTGCCGTAAAATGTTCCGAATGATTGTTTGCTTCAATTTTTACGTTGGTGCGTTCCAATTCGGCATCACTCATTTGCGAAGCTAACGTTCTTTTCCAAATCAAATCATATAATCTGGCTTGATCTCTATCTATATTTAAGGTGTGTTTTGACATATCCGTGGGACGAATTGCCTCGTGAGCTTCCTGAGCACCTTTTGATTTACTAGTAAAATTCCTTGGTTTGCTGAATTCTTTTCCATAGGAACTTGTAATTTCAGCTTGAGCAGCAGCCATTGCTTCTTGCGAAAGATTGACGCTATCTGTTCTCATATATGTAATATGTCCGGCTTCATACAACCGTTGTGCGATTTGCATGGTAATTCCAACCGGAAGATATAGCTTTCGAGCTGCTTCCTGTTGCAGCGTTGAAGTTGTAAACGGAGCTGCCGGAGATTTTTTGGTTGGTTTGGTTTCTAAATCGGCTACCTTATATATAGACCCAATATTTTTATTTAGAAAATCTTCTGCTTCTTTTTTAGTTGAAAAATTCTTTGGCAATTTAGCTTTGAAGGTTTTTCCGGCTTCATTAGCAAATTCAGCCGTTACCGAATAAGAGGCTTGTGCTTTAAAATCTTGAATTTCTCGTTCTCTTTCCACAATCAATCGAACAGAAACAGACTGAACACGTCCGGCCGATAAACCGCCTTTTACTTTTTTCCAAAGAACTGGTGACAATTCATAACCTACTAATCTATCTAAAACTCTTCTGGCTTGTTGTGCATTTACTAAATTATAATCAATAGAACGCGGATTTTCAATTGCTTTTTGAATGGCCGATTTTGTAATTTCATGAAAAACAATTCTTTTGGTTTTTTTGGGATCAAGTTTTAATTCTTCAGCTAAATGCCATGAAATTGCCTCTCCTTCTCGGTCTTCATCACTCGCTAACCAAACCATATCGGCATTTTTAGATAACGATTTGAGTTTGCTCACCAACGCTTTTTTATCTGCAGAAACTTCATATTTAGGTTTAAAGTCATTTTCTACATCAACTCCAATTTCTTTGGATGGAAGATCAGCAATATGCCCATAACTGGACTCTACTTGATAATCACTTCCCAGAAATTTTTCTATGGTTTTTGCTTTTGCGGGTGACTCAACGATAACTAAATTCTTTGCCATGTACTTGTTTGTTTGGCAACAAAAGTATGGTTTTTTTTTAATTTTTAATTTTTAGAGTTTAAAATCTCCCATTATGAATGCTACAAAAGAAATAGCAACAGGAAATTTTAAGTAAAAAACCACACCTTAATCAAGATTGAAAAAAGATGAAATCCTTTTTGAATGATTGTCTATTTTTTGATAAATTTTATTAAAAAACATTTTTCTGTCCCTTGTTCCGGTAGCGTTGAGTAACTTTGAATTTTTAACCTGATGTAAAAAATACAATTTTGCATTTTCAGTTGTAGACAAATCATTCGTAATGAAATATCCTAACATAGTATATGGAACAAATAATGATTTATGATTTTCATTCTGAAAAAGCACATTATTGTTTAAAATCAAAAGTTCATTATAGTATAGATAGTAATTTGAATTATTTTTTGAACTTTTATCTTCAATTCTTGCAAGCTCTTCTTTTAATTCGTCTAAAATTAATAAGGCATTTTCTGAAGATAGCAAACCTGAATCAAAAAAATAATTAACCTGTTGAACGGTACTATTAATTGTAGTATCATTCCATATTTCATGAACCTCTGAAGCGTCATACACCTTTTTTAAGGTTAAACTTGATTGTAAAAGTGACTGTTGAACGACAAACTTTTCAAATGACTTTTGATAATCAACTTCCAATAATAAATTCTGCCAAACATATAATTTGAATCTGGAAAGCAAAGTTCCTCCAATAGTATAAAACAAAGGAATGTCTTTTGCTGAATAATAAATTTTGGAATCTGTCTCTAAATAATTCTCCAATTTAGAGGCAGAATAATCAAAATAAGAAACCAAATCTTCCATTGAAGTGATTTCTTTAGTTTTTTCTACCACCACTTTGTTTCCTTCATTATAAATTGCGTCTAAAGAAATCTCAAAGTGCTTACATAAAACCACCGCTTCCTCAATAGAGATTTTACTTTTCTGAGAAACCCTTCGATGTGCCGCATCATAACTAATTTGAAGTACTTGCGACAACGATTCAATCAATGATGCAGATTTACTTAATTTCTTTCTAATAATTTTAATTAGAATTTCTTGATGATTCATATTTGCGATTTTCACAAAAATAAAACAAATAATTATGAAAATACACAAATTAAAAAGCATTAATCACAATAATTTTGACTTGAATTTTAAAACATAAAAGTCATGAAAAAAAGTTTAATACTCCTTATGATCTTTACAACATCCTGTTTTGGTCAAAACTCAAGTGAACTAACTCCTAAAAATCAGGTTTTCAGTTTTTCTCCCATTTCCAAAAATGTTGGTGTTGTAAATGGAATAGTTTTGGGAATTGGACATTATGAATCTACAGACATCATAGACCAACAAATAAACGGGATTAATCTCGATATAAATCCTTTAGGAATAATTGCCCTACTATTTATTGACCCAGAAAAAGGAATGGATCTTGGAAGAAATATCCAACACAACGGACTTCATCTTTCCTTGTCTGGCTATCATGGAAATGCAAGTGTTAATGGACTGGGAGTATCACTTTATCATTTTGGAACCAATTCAAACGGAATTTTCATAAATGCATCATATAACTCTTTAGACAATGCGAATGGCCTATTTATTTCGGGCTTAGCAATGTTTACAGAATCTGCAAATGGCCTTTTTGTTTCAGGGATTGGGAACAACTTTGAATTCCTTAAAGGAATCTCTATCAGTGTAACAAATCGAACATTTGAACTAAAAGGCTTGCAAATTGGTTGTTACAACATGATTAAAGGCAAAAACAACGGCTTACAGATTGGCATCTTTAATCATTCAAAAGCAGACAAAGGTTTTCAACTCGGCTTGTGGAATGTGTCTAACAAAAGGTCTTTACCTTTTATAAATTGGTAATCATGAAAAACAGAAAACTATTGACCCTATTTTCAATCTTGTGTTTGCAATTTAGCATAGCACAAGAAATTGTATCCGATACTATAAACATCAAAAAAGAAAAAAAACACGAACGTTTTTATATAGAATCCGGTATTCATATCCCATTGGATAATCTTTCAAAAGTTATACAACCATCTCCTCAAATTGGATTTTGGTACAGAAGTGAATTTCAAAAAGACAATTTTGTAGAATTAGGATTTAATGTTTTCATTCCAATTAAAAAGGAAGCTTTTGTTTTTAATATTCCAGACACTTTAATCAAATCTGACCCAAAAGGAGCATCAGGAATGGTTGGTTTTAGGTTTAACAAAATATATCAACCGTTTTACAATAAAAGCATTTCGCTAGAATGGAATTCATCATTTGGATACGCTTTTTTCCTATATGATGCAAATTATCACAGGTATTTAAACCAGTTGCAAAGTGAAACCGAAACAAACAAACCCTACAGTAGAGCTTTTAGTACTATCCACACAGGTATGGGATTTAAAATCAATTATAAAAACACTGGCTTTCAAGCACATTATCAATGGACTCCTTATGCTTTATTTTCCGATTACATTGATGAAAATTTTGGGTCTCAGGCTCTTCAAATTGGCATTTTTTACAGGCAATAATTTTTTACTCAATTTTATGTTAAACATAATCTGCCATCTTGTCATATTTTGAATTTTAGTATTATCTTTGCTGACTGATTTCAGATAAAATAGAATATGGAGAAGATCATTGAAGAAAACAAGCAAGGAACCAGCTTGGTTTTAGAACAAAAAACAGAAAATACAAAAAAACTTTTTATAGAAAGCTATGGCTGTGCGATGAATTTTTCGGATAGTGAAATTGTAGCTTCCATTTTACATGAACAAGGATACAACACCACTCAAAATCTAGAAGAAGCCGATTTGGTTCTGGTTAATACGTGTTCTATTCGTGACAAAGCAGAACAAACTATCCGTAAGCGTTTAGAAAAATACAATGCCGTTAAAAAAATCAATCCGAGCATGAAAGTGGGTGTTTTGGGTTGTATGGCAGAACGTTTGAAAAGTCAGTTTTTAGAAGAAGAAAAAATTGTGGATATGGTTGTTGGACCAGATGCCTACAAAGATATTCCAAATTTATTAAAAGAAGTGGAAGAAGGTCGTGATGCCATCAATGTTATTTTATCAAAAGATGAAACATATGGCGATATTTCTCCGGTTCGTCTAAACAGTAATGGCGTAAATGCTTTTGTTTCCATCACACGTGGATGTGATAATATGTGCACGTTTTGCGTTGTTCCTTTTACTCGTGGTCGCGAAAGAAGTCGTGAACCTCAAAGTATTTTGGAAGAAATCACCGATTTATGGAACAGAGGATTTAAAGAAGTTTGCTTATTAGGTCAAAATGTTGATAGCTACCTTTGGTATGGCGGTGGGTTGAAAAAAGATTTTGATAAAGCCTCAGAAATGCAACAAGCTACTGCGGTTGATTTCGCTCAATTACTTGAAATGTGTGCGATTCAATTTCCAAAAATGCGTTTTCGCTTTTCTACTTCAAATCCGCAAGATATGCATGAAGAAGTATTGCATGTGATTGCCAAATATCATAATGTCTGTAACTACATTCATCTACCGGTTCAAAGTGGAAGTACTAGAATTTTAAAGGAAATGAACCGTCAGCATACCCGTGAAGAATATATGGCTTTGATTGATAAAATCAGAACCATTATTCCAAATTGTTCTATCTCGCAAGATATGATTACAGGATTTCCAACAGAAACCGAAGAAGACCATCAAGATACGTTGTCTTTGATGGAATATGTAAAATATGATTTTGGCTATATGTTTGCGTATTCAGAACGACCGGGAACCCTTGCGGCCAGAAAAATGAAAGATGATGTTCCGGAAGAAATCAAAAAACGCAGATTACAAGAAGTTGTTGATTTACAACAAAAATTGGCGTTAGAACGAACACAACGATTTCTTGGTCAAACGGTTGAAGTTTTAATTGAAAAAGAATCAAAAAAATCAGCAGCACATTGGAGCGGAAGAAATTCTGAAAATACAGTTGCCGTTTTTCCAAAAGAAAATTATAAAGTAGGTGATTTTGTCCTCGTAAAAATTACAGATTGCACAACTGCCACTTTAATTGGAGAAGCAGTTGGGTATTCTGAAATGCAATAATTTTTGTTTCAGGTTTCAAATTTCAGATTAACTATCTGACTTGAAACCTGAACCCTGAAACTTAAAAAAAACATGGAATCCGTACAAGCTATAAAACAACGATTTGAAATCATCGGAAATGATTCGAAACTCAATCGTGCGATAGAAAAAGCCATTCAGGTTGCCCCTACCGATATTTCGGTTTTGGTAACCGGAGAAAGTGGTGTGGGAAAAGAAAGTATTCCAAAAATAATTCATTCGCTTTCACACAGAAAGCATGGAAAATACATCGCTGTAAACTGTGGTGCCATTCCGGAAGGAACCATTGACAGTGAACTTTTTGGTCACGAAAAAGGTTCGTTTACCGGGGCAACCGGAGCTCGTGATGGTTATTTTGAAGTAGCCGATGGCGGAACTAACTTTTTAGATGAAGTAGGTGAATTACCATTAACAACACAAGTACGTTTGCTTCGTGTATTGGAAAATGGTGAATTTATAAAAGTGGGTTCTTCACAAGTACAAAAAACCAATGTCCGTATTGTAGCAGCAACAAACGTGAATATGTTTGATGCCATTGAAAAAGGCAAATTCCGTGAAGATTTATATTATCGTTTGAGCACCGTTGATATCAATTTACCCCCATTACGCGAACGAAAAGAAGACATTCATTTATTGTTTAGAAAATTTGCGGCTGATTTTGCTCAAAAATATAAAATGCCAGCCATAAAATTAGAGGATACCGCAGTAGATTTATTGTTGAAATACCGTTGGAGTGGAAACATTCGCCAACTCAGAAATATAGCTGAACAGATATCTGTTTTAGAAACCAACAGAACCATTTCGCTTCAAACACTTTACTCCTATTTGCCACAAGAAGGCTCTAATCTTCCTGCAGTTATCAAAGATAAAAAAGCAGAAAATGATTTTAGTTCTGAAAGAGAAATTTTGTATAAAGTGCTTTTTGACATGAAAAGTGATTTGAATGATTTGAAAAAGCTCACATTGGAATTAATGCAAAACGGCAGTTCAAAAGTGCAAGAAACCAATAAGAATCTGATTCAAAAACTATACGGACAAAAAGAAGAAGCCGAAATTGCTTTTGAACAACCCAAAACCGAAAGCATTCCTTTACAAAATCAATTTGAGCAAGAAGAATTTGAAGATGATGATGATGACCAAAATTATCTTTTTGCCGAAACAGTTGAAGAAGAAGAAACCTTGCGATTGGATGCTAAAGAAATTGAACTCATAAAAAAAGCATTAGACAGAAATAAAGGAAAACGAAAAGCGGCGGCTGATGAATTAGGCATTTCGGAACGAACTTTATATCGAAAAATTAAACAATTTGATTTGTAAAATCATGAAAAAAATCATCACATACATTTTATTTCTTGCAACAGTAATTACCATAAATAGCTGTAAATACTATAACTTTACCGGAACCGGAAAAATTGATGCCGAAACATTTCAAGTAAATTATTTTCAAAATAATGCAGAATTGATTGAACCTGGTATTGAGCGTGACTTTACACTAGCATTACAAGATTTAATACAAAATCAAACCAATTTAAATCTTACTACTTCTGGAGCAGATTTAATATATGAAGGCGAAATTACAGCATTCAGAATTTCACCTATGACTGCAACAGCTGATCAAAGAGCCGCTCAAAATCGAGTTACAATGAATGTTCGAGTAAAATTCACAAACACAAAAAAAGAAGAAGATGATTTTGATAAATCTTTTTCCTTTTTTTATGATTACCCGGCAAACCAACAATTAATAGGAGCCACATTACAAGCTGCTAAAGACGAATTGTTTGAACGAATTACACAAGACATTTTTAATGCTTCCTTAGCAAAATGGTAATTCCTTTCAATAACTATTTTTTTTATTAAGAAAAAACTATCTTTGTTAGACAGTTAAAAATAAAAACTTGAACGTTTCAGAATATACATATCTACTCAACAATCCAAATGCTATAAACGAAAAGCAAGCAAAGGCTTTGGAGACTTTATTAGATAACTTTCCCTATTTTCAAAGTGCAAGAGCGTTATATTTAAAAGGACTATACAACCAAGACAGTTATAAATATAATTTTGCTTTAAAAAATACTGCCGCTCATACCTCAGACAGAAGTGTTCTTTTTGATTTTATAACTTCTGATGAGTTTACAATTATTGAAAAAGATGTATACGAACGTAAATTAGCTGAACTTCAGGAAATTATCGTAACCGATAGCGAACATCTTTCTCCTTCGGTTAAAATATCGGAAATTGAAAGTGCTCAGCAAATCATTGAAAATGAGGATATTATTGAAGCCACAGTTCCTATTGAAGCTGAAATTTCTTCAGAAACAGAAAAATCAGAAGTTATCGTAAC
>JAUXNR010000329.1 GCA_030682755.1 Flavobacterium sp. | reverse complement strand
ATGACGCGTTCCAATTCAAGTTGAACTTCATAAGAGTGAATTACTAAATCTCTTGATTTGTTAAGGTTTATGATATGTTTATACGATACGGAAGCTGTAAACAATATGACAGCCAACGAAATGACAAACACCGCCCTAAGTAATAGTGGAGATCTATGTAAATTTATAATTTTAAGCATTTTACAATCTTAATAAGAAATTATCTTTGTTTAATCTAGAGGTGTGATATTGCCAATTTAAGGTAACCACTTCTCGTAATATCTTTTTTAAAGTGTCAAAATCACTTGGTTTTTTTATATAAATATTGGCACCATGAACAAATGTGTTTTCTACATCTTCTTCTGACGATGATGTAGAATAAATAGCAATGGCGATATCATTAAATTTTTCTACTTTTTTTATGTCTAACAAACATTCAAAACCGTTTTTCTTTGGCATGTTTAAATCCAGAAATAAAATGTTAGGCAAAATCGTATCCGGATGATTTAAAAAATTCATCAGTTCTTCACCATCACAATGTGTTGTGACTACAGTGTTAATTTTTAATTCTTCAAAAGCGTCTTTAAAGAAAAGTCTATCATCTTCATCATCATCAGCAAGAGCAATAGTAATGTGTTCTTTTTGCATAATTTATGGTTTAGTTTTTTAATGATTGCACTCTCCTTTTTGTGATAATACGCTGGAAAGCTGAAGGTGTGATTCCGGTAATTTTTTTAAACTGAGTACTCAAATGGGCCACACTGGAGTAATTGAGTTTATAGGCAATTTCAGTTAAAGTCAATTGGTTGTTGAGAATTAAATTTTTTGCCAATTCAATTTTCTGTATCATAATGAAATTTTCTATGGAAGTATAAGTAACCTCAGAAAATAAATTAGATAAATAGCCATAACTGAGATTGAGTTTTTCTGTGAGATAAACAGAACTTTTAACAGATAAAGGTTCTTCGCTATTCACCATTTCTGTGATGGTGTCTTTTATTTTTTGTATCAATATGCTTTTTTGATTTTCAATGATCTCAATGCCGTATTCCGATAAAACAGTTGTTATTTGTTCCAGTTTTTCATTGGAAATGGTATCTTGTAATTCAATTTCGCCAAAGCTAATAACAGAAAACTTGAGGTTGAATGCAGCTAGTTTTTCTTCCACAACTTTTTTCGTTAAAATGGTATAATCAAACTTTAAATAGGCTTTCATAAACATTTAGTATATTGAGTAAAAATAGAAAAATCTTTCAAAAAAATACATAGTTCTGTAGTAAAAGTTCTGTTTTTTGTAGAATTATTTACTCCGTTATTTTAGATTTTTCTTTTCTGATCTTCTTCCAAATTTTCAAACGGATTCGAGCATTGCTTCTCAAATGCTCTTCGAGAGGTTCGCCAATCAAGAAACCATAAGGTTTTAATTCAGGTATGGTGTCAAAAACAACTTTTAAGCTAGCAATTACGGGCAAAGCTACAATCATACCTGCTGTTCCCCATAGCATAGAAAATAATATAATAGATAATATGGCAACAAAAGCGTTAATGCTAACTTTAGATCCTGTGATTTTTGGAGTTATAAAGTTTCCTTCAATAAATTGTATGAACGTAAAGATAAATATAACTAAAACAGGATACCATAAAGAGTCTTTTGTCGCTAAAGCAACAATTGCAGGTAACAAAGATCCAATAATAATTCCGATGTATGGAATTAGTAATAGTAAGGCTGCTAAAAATCCAAAAAATATAGCATTATCAATTCCTAATATCAAAAGGCCAATTGAATTAAGTATACCAACTATGCCCATAACCATAAATAATCCTAAAATATAGTTTTGTTGAACATCATAGAGTTTGCTCAAAACTGTTTTAGCTTTCAATGTGTTTCCATCCTTAGAAAAAGCCTTGTAAATAAAGCTTTTAAAGAATTTTCTATAAATTAAAAAGAAAAAAATATAAAGTGGTATAAGCACGATGTCTGCAAAAACGCTACCGGATAATGTCAAGAATTCAATAATATTAGAAAAATTATCTTTAAGTGTATCACCAAGATTAATTTTTTTTAGAGATAGCTCATTTTTATCAATTCCTAAATAAGTTTCAAAATCTGCTGCAAGTGTGTTATAAACTTCGCTTAATTTTTTGGCATACGAATCACCTTTTTCAAGAATGTCAGAAATCTGAAAACCAATAAAAGTAAGTAAGGAAAATACCAAGAGTGATAGCAATACAATTGCAAAAATAGCAGAAACCACTCGATTAAAGTGCCATTTTCGTTCTACGTATGATACAAAAGGAAAAACAGAAACACTAAGAATAATGGCAATAATTATGGGAACTACTACCGGTTTCAGCACATACAAAACAAAAACTAAACCTATAATAAAAACCAGGTTTTGTGCATAAGAATTTTCATTTTTTGCAGTGGATATCATACAAAAATTATTGGTTAGATTTAAAAAAGAGGAATCATAACAATTCCTCTTTTCAGCTTAAAGATATACAATTTTAAAGCTCATCAATCATTTTCTTCACTTCTTCTTTGGTTTTGCCAACCCGCTGTTGGATTTTTCCGTAAAGTTCATCTTCTTTTCCTTCCACATAAAGCAAATCATCATCTGTTAAATCAGCGTATTTTTGCTTCAATTTCCCTTTTAACTCGTTCCATTTTCCTTTCAATTCAGTCGTTTCCATGATAGTTTAATTTAAATTAATATACGTTTGTTTTATACTTACAAAGTTACCACCGGTTCAACAGAATGCCGTTACATAATTTTTTCAGATTGTTATATAATTACATGGAAAGTCGTTTTCATCTTTGTAAATTTGCCAAACAACAAACTTTTTTCGTCTTGACTACAACACAACTTATTGAGCAGATTCATCAAAAAAAATCGTTTTTATGCATTGGTTTAGATGTTGATTTGAATAAAATTCCTCAGCACCTTCTTCAAACCGAAGATCCGATTTTTGAATTCAACAAAGCCATTATTGATGCCACACATGATTTGTGTGTTTCCTATAAACCCAATACCGCTTTTTATGAGGCTTACGGATTACAAGGTTGGCAATCGCTTCAAAAAACCATTGATTATATCAATCAAAACTTTCCTGAAATTTTTACGATAGCCGATGCCAAACGGGGTGATATTGGTAACACATCATCCATGTATGCCAAAGCTTTTCTGGAAGATTTGAATTTTGATTCCGTTACCGTTGCCCCTTATATGGGAAAAGATTCGGTGGAACCGTTTTTGGCTTTTGAGAACAAACACACCATTTTATTAGCATTGACATCCAATGAAGGTGCTTTTGATTTTCAAACCAAAACTTCTGAAGGGAAAGAAATCTACAAACACGTTTTGGAAACTTCCAAAACTTGGAAAAACAGCCAAAATTTAATGTACGTAGTCGGAGCAACCAAAGCCGAATATTTTACTACAATTAGGCAAATAGTTCCCGATAGTTTTCTACTGGTTCCCGGAGTAGGAGCACAAGGCGGAAGTTTACAAGAGGTTTGCAAATACGGCTTAAATGAAAATGTTGGTTTGTTAATCAATTCTTCACGAGCAATAATTTATGCTTCAAACAAAGAGGATTTTGCAAGTAAAGCCAGAGTAGAAGCCTTGAAATTGCAACAGGAAATGGAAGAAATTCTCCTAAATGTTAAAAATTAGCAGGAATTTAACGACTATAATTTTTTACTTTTTACAGAGAAACCTATTTTTGTTTTTCTGATAAAATGTAACAAAGATTTGAAACCTAAACTTTTATACGCTTTCCTTTCCCTTTTTACTATAATTACGTATTCTCAAGAGAGAAAAATTGTTTATCCGCATAGTGTTTTTTGGCATAAAACAGAGATAAACGAATTTTTTAATGAAAATTGGGGAGCGGGTGTTGATTATGTATACCGAAGCAAAAATGAATTGAATTCCGGAAGCATGTTCGATAGCCATTTGCGAACCAGTATCCGTCCGTGGGTAAATTACCAATTCACTAAAAATTCCCGACTTTCAATATCACCAATCGGTTATATGTACACCAATGAGTATGTTGGAAAACCGGAAGATTTAGAGCGACCTTCCTACCATGAATTGCGTACAACCTTTCAGTTTTTCCATCATTATAAACACGATAACGGAAAATGGATGCACACATGGCGGTATCGGTATGAGTTGCGTTGGCAAGAGCAAGCCAATGACGACGATTATCGGTTTTTTACACGATTCAGGTTTCGTTACAGAATTCGTTATGTAATTAATACAAATGATTTTTACGAAAACAATACGCTTTATGCCGCAGTTTCCAATGAAATCGGTTTGAATATTGGAAGAAATGTAACCTATAACACCTTCAATCAAAACAGATTATATGTTGGCTTAGGATATCGATTTTTAGATGCCGCTCGAATCGAATTGCGATACGTTGACCGATTCAGAACAAGAGGTTCAACAGGAATTGAATTTGACCACGGAAGAGGAATCATGGTGGGTTTTTACATTGACCAACTTAGCGGATTATGGAAAACAGATACACAAAAAGTTCGTTTTTCTGATTAAATTTAAAACATGAAAAAACAAGTTTACCTATACCTTATTATTGCCATGGTGCTTTCATCAGGCATCACTTATTATTTTTGTAAAAAACAACACCCGGTAAGTCAAAGCGTTGAGGTTTTGAATGACTCCATTTCAAAGTTAAATGAAAATCTGTCCAATTATAAACGATTGTTTGAAGTGACCAATGCGTATTTCAAAAAGGATACTCATAATTTTGAATTTGACGAAAGTTTGGTTCATTCTCCAGATTCATTAATCAGAACTACGTTGTCTAATTTAGAGTTCTATAAAAATTCCGTCACGATTCATAGTCCAAAAAAGGAATATCTGGTTCGAGTGGATACCTTATTGAAGGTGGAGAAAGATGAATATACTTTAGAAGAATTAAACAGAGCAAAAGAAGAACTGGAAAACACAAAAATCAGACTCGATGAAATTCAAAAAGCAAGAGGAATTCTAAATCTGGTTAGTTCAAAAGGGAAAAAGTTTCAATATATAGGACAAACAAAATCAGGTGCT
>JAUXNR010000302.1 GCA_030682755.1 Flavobacterium sp. | reverse complement strand
CACCCCTTATATCATGCTGACTCGTTTCAGCATCTATCCCCTGAACCTTTAAACTTTTAAACCCTCAAACCCCTGTCATGTTGTTTCAGCATCTCCCACATTCCACTTCAGCCTTAATGTCTTCTCACTCCGCTATGTCATCCCGACGTAAGGAGGGATCCCATAATACATCCACACAAAACACTCACTCAATCCATTCACACCCCTTATATCATGCTGACTCGTTTCAGCATCTATCCCCTGAACCTTTAAACTTTTACCCCGCTCTACATCTTTACCTCCTTTATCCTCGAATGATTCTCTAAAAACCACTTATAAGTTGCCTCAACACCCTCTGCCAAAGTAATCTTAGCAGACCAACCTAACTTTTGTAATTTCGTCACATCCATCAACTTCCTCGGCGTCCCATCAGGTTTTTCAGCATCCCAAACAATTTCCCCTTGATGTCCAACCGTTTTTTGAATCAACAAAGCTAATTCTTTTATCGTTAAATCAACTCCGGTTCCCACATTGTATAAAGTGTCTTCAAATTCATTCTCCATAGCAAACACAACAGCCTCCGCCATATCATCCACATGTAAAAACTCCCGCATGGGCGTACCGGAACCCCACAACGTTACAGGTACATCACCCGCTTCTTTGGCATCGTGAAACTTGCGTATCATAGCAGGCAACACATGAGAAGTCTGCAAATCAAAATTGTCATAACTGCCATACAAATTGGTTGGCATTAAACTCACATAATCTTTTCCATATTGTTTTCGTATGGCTTCACAAGCTTTGACCCCGGCTATTTTGGCAATCGCATACCACTCATTAGTAGGCTCCAAAGAACCCGTTAACAGATAGTCTTCCCGCAAAGGCTGTGGAGCCAACTTCGGATAAATACACGAAGACCCCAAAAAAATAAATTTGGAAACATCGTGTTGCAACGAAGTGGCTATCAAATTATTTTGAATCTGTAAGTTTTCCATTAAAAAAGTATAAGGATACGTGGCATTAGCCAAAATACCGCCTACCCGAGCTGCCGCATCAATTACAATTTCAGGCTGCTCTTTAGAAAAAAAGTGCTGCACCGCTTCTTGATTTCTCAAATCCAATTCGCTACTTGTGGCTCCAACTAGATTAGTAAATCCTTTCGCTGTCAACGCTCTCCAAATGGCAGCTCCCACCATACCGCGATGTCCTGCTATATATATTTTTTTTGATTTCTGCATAAAATGATTTGTCTTGAAAATTAGTAATTTGAACGCTCTGTTGTTCCTTCCATGATATGGATTAGTTGTTCCGATGAAACAAATTCAACATCAGGCCATTGTGCTACAATTTTAGCCAACAAGGCTTTTAATGCTCCAATACCTATTGCCCTGTTTTTTTCATCAATATGACCACAAAAATTCACACGGTGTGAACTGATGATAGCCGGACGATTCCAAAAAAAAGCTATTTCCACTTGCTTCATCGTATAGTCCACCCAATCCTTACCTGAATTATCTGTAGGTTCGAACACAGCATTTCGCACCATATAGGTTTGTCCTACTTTATTTTTTTGACCGGTCCAATGTACCGATTTTTTATACTTCCCATTACCTTGGTGTTCTGTCTTGATTAAAGGCACATCGATACACCGCACCCCGTTTTCCTTCAAATAATCATGAACACAAGTATGCTCTCTTCCGCCGGGGGGATTAAAATGTATGGAAGCATAACCATATACGTTTTCAAACTTTTGAAATCCATCCCGCATGATTTCACGAAATCTCAAGTTTTCTTCAAAATTCCAAAAAGAAAATGCTGCGGTGTAACCTATGGAAGAATAACCTGAAGGTGATTGACTTGTATAAGACCTGTTTTTTAAAGCCGTCAATAGTACCTCATCTTTCTGTTGTAACTTTTCTTCAAACACTTTTAAATTTAAGTGTTCACGTCCGTGAAATTGGGGTCGTAGGATGCCTTTTGCTATTCCTTCCTGCCATAATTCCCAGGCTCCTTCATAGGCTTTTGGATCGTTACTACTCAATTTTTTATATGTTTCCGGTAGTAGTTCATAAGCATAAGATTCATAATGGTTAGCTGCCATCGTTTCAAAATCGATATTACAAGGCAATGCAAAAGGCGTAAACACTGCCGGATTGCCATTCTTGTCTTTCACGGAGCTTAAAGCATCAAACAAAGCTTCTAAATCTTGCTTGTTTTCCAACGTATCATAGGCGTCAAATCGGGTGGAAACTTTCAATCCCGCTTTGTCCATATTGGCTCGTGCTATTTTTGAATCAAGTCGCACATTGCCATAGTCATCAACAGAAATAACCACCAGTTTCCTTTTTGTTTTCCAACCCGGAATGTTCTTGATATGATTGAATAGTTGTTGTTTCATTCTTTTTCTACTTTAAAAATAGGAGGATTGTTGGTTTTTTCTACCATCGTTATCATGGGTTCGAAAGCATACATTTGTAAAAACTTTTCCAGTTTAGGAAAAACAGAAGCTCTATTGATCCAAAATGATTTCATTTTAAGTCGCTTTTTCCAATCGGCTTGTTGTAGTTCTTCAAAATAAAAATCGGGATACCTGTTGGGGTCCACTTCATACGGATGAATGTAAACAATCACCGGTCGTTTTTGACTTACTTTTTCAAAAGAATTCTTAGAAAAAGCAAAGGGAAACAAGCGAAGATAGCCACCACCACATACCGGGACTTCCTTAAAAAATAATTTATCTACAGATAATGGGACTTCAATAAGGGACTTCCCATCCGGCAACTCCACCTTTGTGGTAGCTTTCGGGAATTCCGGCCAACCGTAGCGATTCATTTTACAGGGCATGATACTGCTATCATACACAAATCCGGCTTTTTCAATCATCTCTAAACCCCATTGAGTTTCAGGCATGATGGAGAAGGCAGGGGCACGATGGCCATAAACAGGGGCACCGGATATGTCTTCTAGTATTTTTTTTGCACTACTTATTTCTTCAAATGCTTGTTTCGGAGACAACTTGAAAAACTGCCAATGATCGTAACCATGAACACCCAGTTCGTGACCTTCGTTAGCAATCCGTTTTATTAAATCCGGAAAATGTTCTGCCACTTGACCTAACGTGAAAAAGGTTCCTTTGGTATTGTATTTTGCCATCAAATCCAAAATTCGATTGGTATTGGAAACCACCCGTTCTGTTTGCGGAATTTGTTTTCCAAAAGCATCACGCATCGCAATACTGATACCATCTTCAACATCAACAGTGAAACAATGTTTATGCATTTTTTTTATGAGCTAGGGTTGACTTACAAAGTTCTAAAAAACGTTCTGCTCGATTAGCCGCAGAAGGAATTTGTGTTACTACTTCATTTCCTCTGGCAATCAGTTCGTTTTGCAGCATTTCATCTGTAGCCAAGGCCACTATTTTTTGAGCAATAAGTTCAGGATTCATCGGGTCAAAATAAAGTGCTGCATCTTTACAAACCGTATGGGCAAAAGGCAAATCAGATGTTAGTATGGGTTTCTGCATCAGCATGGCTTCTGCATAAGAAGCTGAAAAACACTCCAACAACGTAGGCAAAAAGAGAAAGTCCACTTCAGCATAAAGTCCGGGACAAGCATCAATAGGCACCTTTCCTACATTATAGATATGTTCTTGCTCTTCACTGGTAAACAGTTCGTTATACTTTTCAGGCTCTAAGGTCAGGACAAACTTAAAATCAAATGCTGTTTGTTGCTGTAACAAAGGAATTACTTTTTTAAGAATCGCTATATTTTTATGAGGGTAATACGATGACAAGGTCAATAATCGTATTTCATTTAGTTTGGGTTCCGGAAGTTGTTTAGCTACCGTTTTTGGGGAATAAAAAACCGCATTTACTGTGTTGGATATCGTAACAATGGGTAAGGAACGAGGCACAATTTTTTGTAGCCGATTGTTAACATCATCCGTTTGCACAAAAATGGTATCCAGTCTTTTGTAAAAATAAAAATGAAAGGTACGCATCAGCTTCCAATACAATCGCTTTTTAAAAGTCATCCCATTAAAATAGGGCGATTCGGGATAAATATAATGCGGAATATTAAAACCGCCCACAACTGGGATTCCTTTGGGTTTCCAATAACCGTGTCCGCCTGTTGAAATCACACAATCCGGTTGTATCGTTTTTTGTAAGGAATCGAAATACCTAAAAGTTGTCCACAAATTTATGGGATTTGCGCCCGGACGTTG
>JAUXNR010000266.1 GCA_030682755.1 Flavobacterium sp. | reverse complement strand
TAAGCTTTCGGCATAATGTATTTTAGCACCAATTGATTGCCATAAATAATTACCTGTTCTTTCCAAAATATGACATAGCGGTAGGAAACTTAGTACTTCGTCACCCACATTTGCATAAGGAATAAACTGTTGAGCTAATTTTACATTGCTAACAACATTATTATGGGTTAACATAACGCCTTTAGAAAGTCCTGTAGTCCCCGAAGTATAAATCAATGTTAACAAATCATCAGGTTTAACTGCCGCTTTTTTTTGCTCCAGTAAATTCTTAAATTCATCTGCTTTTTCAGCACCTAACTTACTAATTTCACTCCAATTTTTTACTCCATCAACCTGATCAATGGTGTAAATTTCTTCGAGATTATCGAGTTTTTCGAAAACCGGATATAGTAGCGTATATAATTCTTTATCAGCAACAATCAATATTTTGGATTCAGAATGAGATAGAATATGGAGATACTCCTTTTCGCTGATTGTTGGATAAATTCCCACATGAATGGCTCCAATTTGTGAAATACCAAAATCGATGAAGTTCCATTCAGGTCGATTATTGCTAACTGTGGCTATTTTATCGTTTTTATCAAAGCCTTTTGCCAATAATCCATAACTAAAATTATCGGCTTGAACACGATAATCGGCTGTACTAAAATGCTCCCATTTTCCATTACGTTTTACTGCCAATGCAGATTCTTGAGGAAAGTTTTTTTCGGCATAAGTTAGAATATCGAAAGTGCGTTTTACTGTTTCCATTGTGCTTTTGTTTGTTGAGTTAAGGTTTTCACAAATATAGCAAATGTTTTATGCAAGCATAATATTGTCAAAAATATTTTTTTATAAAAAAACGCTTTACAAAAAATCAATTGTAAAGCGTTTTAATGATCATAATCAGAGTTTAATCATCACCATTTGTATGCATAAATATTTCTTTTATAAGGTGATCGTATTTATCGTTAAGAAACTTACGCTTAAGTTTTAATGTTGGTGATAATTCACCTGTAGCCG
>JAUXNR010000265.1 GCA_030682755.1 Flavobacterium sp. | reverse complement strand
AAACACCCAATGCATTCTTTTATATTTTGAATTATTAGTATATTTAACGTCAGTTCTACTTGTCTTTTTGATTAAAGCTCCGAATTCACTACTTTTAGTTAAGTATTTATTCGAATTGTATCAGTAACCCAAAATCACAAGTGTAATATCTTAAGAAATTCATGTTTTTTTTATCTATTGTATTGCTTTTAAAAGAATGCCCCATTTATAAATTTTTGTCTATGCTAAAGAATTTGCTACTAATTGTATCGCTTTTGATTTCATTTTTGATTCAAGGACAAAATCAATTTCAATGGAATACAAAGAATTCTAAAATTAAAATTCCTTTCAAACAAATCAATAATTTGATATTTATTAAGGTTCTGGTTAATGATATCCCTTTGACTTTTTTATTAGATACCGGTGTGGCTGAAACTGTTTTGTTCAGTTTGGAAGAAACAGATCATGTTAAATTTTTCAATGTAGAAAAAACGATGCTGAAAGGCTTAGGCAATGAAGATGCCATTACCGCTTTACGATCTTCGGGCAATACGTTGAAAATTTCAGATAAACTGATAGACCCAAGTCATGATGTTTTGATTATTTTGGAAGAAGACATTAATTTTTCAACCATGGTTGGGATTCCGGTTAACGGCATTTTGGGCTATCATTTTTTTAAAGATTTTTTGATAGAAATCGATTATGATCGTAAAGCCATTTTTGTATATGAGAATAAGGAAAAGTACCGAAACAAAATAAGCCGAAGGTACCAAGAGTTTCCAATTTCAATTGAAGATAAAAAGCCTTATCTGAAAGCAAAAGCTGTTTTGTCTGACAAAACCATTACAGCAAAACTCTTGGTTGATGTTGGCAACAGTGATGCGTTATGGTTGTTTGAAAATGACGATATAACAGTGCAAATACCCAATTTTGAAGATTTTTTAGGTAGGGGTTTTAGTGGAGACATCTTTGGTAAAAGGGCACGAATTTCAAAACTGTCTTTGGATACATTTCAATTAGAAAATCCCATAGTAGCTTTCCCGGATTCCATTTCAATTAAAAATGTAAAATTAGTACCTGATAGAGTAGGGTCAATCGGTGCCGAAATTTTAAGGAGGTTTAATATAGTTTTTGATTATGCATCCAATTCAATGTATTTAAAAAAGAACGGCGATTATACCGATGCTTTTAGTTTTAACATGAGTGGTCTTGAAATTCACCACAAAGGAAAACAATGGATTCCAAAACCTGTTGAAATTAATAGAACAAAAATTACCTTTCAATCGGGTGAAACGGCTGCTACGCAAACCACTAGTCTTGCATTGGAATTCAAACTGAAACCGTTATACAGAATTGCGAATGTGAGAACAAATTCTCCTGCTGATTTTGCGGGATTAAAAAAAGATGATATGCTGGTATCCATCAACAAAAAACCGGCATATCTGTATTCATTACAGCAAATAAATGCCTTATTAAAATCTAAAGAAGGGGAAAAAATTAAAATGGAGGTAGAACGCAACGGTCAAATTATTGCAACCGAATTTGTACTTAAGAAGATTTTATAAAAAAAAACCGCAATAGTATTTTAATACTACTGCGGATATATGTTATCTGTTAGCTCGAATTTTCAACTTTCAATTCCTCACTGCATTGGTCCCACTTTTTTTTGCTCAACAATATTAACTTTGGCTTTTTCTAAAACATCACCCTTAATTTTCAAGTGAATTTTGCCCCCATCATAATTGACAGCATTGCTTTCCACGGTAATACTTTTACGAATTGGACCTGTTGCCATGTTATATTTTACTTCAATTTCTCCTGTTTTTCCCGGTAAAATTGGTTCTTTTGGTCTTGAGGGAACCGTACATCCGCAAGTAGATTGTACATTGGTGATAATCAATGGAGCATCTCCGGTATTGGTAAATTCAAAAACACGTATACCGGAATCTTCACCTTTATACACTTTTCCATAGTCAATGGTGTTGTCTTTTGCTTTAAATTCAATCATTGGTCCTTTCTGACTAAAAACGGTTAAGCTGACCAATGCGAAACAAATAAGTACTGCTTTTTTCATAATTTTAGATTTTTGGGTACTGTAAAAATACTTTATTTTTTTATTCAAAATTCAAATCGAATTTCTTTTTTTAAACTCTACTGAAATCCTTACTTTTGCAACTTATGCAAAAATCAATCCAAACTTTTTTGTGATGCTTTTTGTTGTTTTAAAACCAAGTACAATCAAAGTTTCTTTATAAAGAAACCGTAATATAAAATTTGACTATGTCTATTCCTGCTCAATTTAATGCCAAACAAGCCGAAGAAAAGTGGTATGACTACTGGATGCAAAATAATTATTTTCATTCAGAGCCTGATCATCGTGAACCGTACACCATTGTAATTCCGCCTCCAAACGTAACGGGAGTGCTTCACATGGGACATATGTTGAACAATACTATTCAGGATGTTTTGATCAGAAAAGCCCGTTTAAAGGGTTTGAATGCCTGTTGGGTTCCGGGAACAGACCATGCTTCTATTGCAACGGAAGCTAAAGTTGTTGCCAAACTGAAGGCACAAGGCATCAACAAAGAAGATTTAACCCGTGAAGAGTTTTTAAAACACGCTTGGGAATGGACAGACAAACACGGCGGACTCATCTTAGAACAACTCAAAAAATTAGGAGCTTCATGTGATTGGGACCGCACTAAATTTACAATGGATGATGACATGTCGGCATCCGTAAT
>JAUXNR010000264.1 GCA_030682755.1 Flavobacterium sp. | reverse complement strand
TCATCATGCCACCATCATTCAGTGTGAAGGAGGCAGCTACCGAAGAAAATCATCTATGCAAAAACAGTAGTAAAAATCTCAGCGTCAACTAGACAAGATAATTGTCGCTGAACTGGACAAGATAGTTGACGCGCTACAAAGGATTTTGGAGAGAGTTGTTCCAACCAATTTTAATTTGGTTTTTGATTATTGTTGTTGTTAGTTTTTCAATTGTTGGTTTGATACTTCTGGCAGCTATGCTTGGAATTGGTGACTATAAAACTATGATGACTGCATTATTAGAGTTTTCTCAAAATCCCTGGTGGAAAGCATATTGATTTGACAAATATTAAATTTTTACTATTCTTAAAACATAGCAATCAATAAAGCTCTAATCTTCTTCTCATTAGAAATTGCTTAGCCAGAAACCACTTTTATAGTGGTTTTTTGCTTTGTAGCTCTTCAATCAACATATATTGATATGTTTTTAATGTCAATTTTCTCAATAATATCAATTATTTAGACCAATCTAATTTTTGACATTTCATAAAAAAGTTGTAATTTATATAGTGAAGAAGAATAAAAATAAGGAGCTTCACATGAAAAAATTACTCAAATACTTAATTAGTTTTACAGTATTAGCTTTACCTGCACTTGCATTTGCACAGTTTGAACCACCTGCTGACGATATTAGTATAAAAGTTTTAGATCAGTTATTTGGTGGCTTATTTAATGGTGGAAATGATCAATTTGGTGCATCTATAGGTATTTTTAATGGTGCTATTTTGATAATAGGTGGTTTGTTAGCAAGTTATACAATTTTAGCTGGCACATTAGGAACAGCTCATGATGGTGAAATGTTAGGTAAAAAGTTTTCATCTGTTTGGATACCAATTAGATATTCAGTAGGCACTGCTTTAATACTCCCAGTTTTACCTGGTGGTTATTGTGTCATGATGAAGTTAGTAGCAATCTGTATAACTATGGGTGTTGGTTTAGCAAGTACAATTTGGTCAGGTTATCTAACTACACCAACAGTAAATGCAAATATTACTTTTCCAACAACTGGTAAAGAAGAGTTGGTCAAAGTAGCTGAAAATATGTTTGCAGCTTCTGTATGTGTGGCAGCTCATAAAAAATTTATTGAAAATGTGCCAGATGATACAAGAGTAGTTCTAAATTTAGATAAATATGACTTTAAAAGAGGAACAACTGTAAAAGGAAATACATTTTATGGATATGGAACTGGTGTAACTTCAAGGTCTTCATGTGGTTTTGTTAATGTTCCTAAAACATTTGAAACAGATAGAGGTGATGTTCCTAATCATGACAACATAATTGTTAATACAAATCCAGCTTCAACTAATCCTGGTTATCTTGGACCATTAGATAATGTATTCAAATCTGTAGATTTATCTCCAATGAATACTGCTTCAAAAAATGCAACAAAAAAAATGGTTGAGTCAATGGAGGTATTAGCTAATGAAGCTGTTGCTGACAATAATGTTAGAGATAATGCTTCAAAATATTATGAAAAAATTGAGTTGGCTGCCACTACCTATATGACTGATATGCAAACTGCCGCCAAAACTATTCCTCAATCACACGAAGCAAATGAAAAAGATTATGGTTGGATTTTGGCAGGTGCATACTTCAATAATATTGTGCATAACAATAATAAATTGCATGAAGGTTTATCTTCATACCCAGTTGCAAGAGGTGAAGTCAATCCACCATTTACCAATCAAACATTTGCAGATGCCAGTAAATATTTAATAGCAAACGATGTTTTTAATGCTGCTGAAGAGAAAGGTTTAACTGGTACAGCTCCTGGTAGTCAAAGTGAAAATGTTGGTAGCAATGATTCTGGATTTGGTATTAGTGCAGCCATTGGAAATAAACTTGCATCTTTAGTGAGTGGAGTTAGTTTAATTGATTTAAAAAATGATTCTCGCCACCCAGTTATTATTGTTAATGAATTGGGTAATAGAATTTTAAGTGTTTGGACAGGTGCAATGCTTACAACAACCTCTGTTGCAGTAGCTGCTTCAGCAGCAAAAGAAGCTTCTCAAGGTGAATTGACTGCTTTGGTTACTCTTGGATTTTCAAAAGCTTCTGGAGCTGCTTCAGCAGGAACTTTAGGTGCTTTAACAGTAATTATGCAATTTTTAATGATACCAATATCAGCACTTATGGTAGTAGGTTTTACATGTTCATATTTAATTCCTATGATTCCTTTTATTATTTGGCTAGGCTGCATAGGTGGTTGGTTGATTCAATGTGTGATTGCTTTATTAGCTGCTCCATTGTGGGCTGTAATGCATTTACACCCAAATGGTGATGACTTAACTGGTCGTGGTGGTAATGGATACACAATGTTGTTAGGTTTGCTGTTAAGACCTGCATTATTGATATTTGGATTTATTGCTTCAATTGCTATGTCTGCTGTATTAGGTGAGTTTATCAATAAGATATATTTCCAAGTGTTTGCATTTAGTGGTCAAAATGTAAATGGATGGATGGCATTTATTTCATTGATTGCTGGCACTGTTATTTATGCAGTAATCATGTTTGCTTTTGTTAATAAAACACATGCAATCATGCATATTATTCCAGACGAGTTATTAAAATGGATTGGTGGTGGTGGAGATGCTTTAGGCAGTTATGCAAAAGAAATGACTTCTGGTTCAGAAAGAGGCGCAGGTTCTGCTGCTGCAGCTGCTGGTGTAGGTGGATTTGTTGGTGCTGGTATGAGTAAGAAAGTTGGTGAAGCTTCTGGTAAATTAAAAGAATCTGCTCATGATTATACAAAAATGAAAAATCAAGAGAAGTTAGAGGAAGGCAAATTAAAATTAGATGGTAATTTTGGTGATGGAGCAGCAGAGAAGAAAGAGAAAGCTCTTGGATTTTCTGAAGCTAAAACTAATTCACAAATGGAAAAATCTAAATTATATGATGCTGCTATGAAATCTATAAAAGAATCAGGTGTTGCAGGTGGTGTTGATAGCTTCCAAAATCAAATGATTGAATCTGAAAAAAGATCTCATGAAAATCATAATTATTCAGCTAAACAAGCTATTAGTAATATTGCTAATAGCATTATGGCACCACCAAACCCTATTATTGATACACCTGCAACAGTTAGTTTATCTGACACTGGTAATAATGGTGGTTCATCAGAAGTTGAAAAAACAGAAAACCCAACTATTGGTAAGGGTGATACAAAATAAATTAAAGCACCATAAATGGTGCTTTTTTTTCATCTAAATTATTTAATTCCTAATTTAGCTTTAATTTTTGGGGCATAGAAAATTTGCCATTCACTTTGATTAAAATCGTTACCATGCTCTGTTTCACCATTTAAAACTTTAATATCATTACTCAGACCTTCTTCTATAACATCTTCTTTAGTTCTTCCAGCTTCAATACCTAATTGTATAGCAAGCTCTTTAAATGCTCTTTGGCTTACCATCCATTCACCTAATATTGTTTGCTGTTCCTGATATGTTTTTTTAAAATCACCATTAGCATTAGCAATTTCATGCATAGGTTTTGTTAAAAGAGATTTGTAGTATTCAATTTCTTTCTCTGCATCACTCAATTTAGCTTGTAAATAATTTACATTACTTGTATTTCTAGACTGTTCTCTTTGCTTTTGTTCAGCTTTTGCTTCATTTTCTTTACGATTTTTTTCTTTTTCTCTTTGAAGTTTATCAGCTTCAGAACCAGCCTGATTTCTCCAATAGATGGTATTGTTCCATTGATCACCACTCATAATTACTGCTCCTTATCTTCTACTGTTATCTTAATAAAATTTGATAAGAATGCAAGTGAAGTAGTTTTAAATACAAAAAAACCACATTGCTGTGGTTAGTTTGTATAAGAAGAATCAAGAATTTTGGGAATTACATGACTCAGCTATTAATATATTTGATATTAGGTAAATGTCAACTGTTTCAATGAGTTGTTAAAATAAATCTAAATCCAAATCGGGTCAGTATCCCAACCATTTGGAAATCCCATTGAATTTAAATCTCTCTGAAATATTGAGTGAGAACTTATTTGGCTTGAAAAAAAGCTATGAATTTGGTCATTAATTTTTTGCTTCTTGCACATAACTCTTAACATTACTAGATGAGAATATAAGCGATTCCTTGTATTTATTTTAACTGTAATTTTTTTACTAATTGCAGATGGATTTCGTAAGTTTCTATTCCATAACCTTGAATGATGAGCACAAATATTTCTAAGTTCAAGAATGCAACTTAGGTTTGTTATCAAAGAATCATAATTATCAAATCCAAAATTAACTGCACATTCATTTAATTTATTCTGCCTGTGATTCATGAATTTATCTTTATCAACAAATTTAGCTACTGTTAGTAGTTGCTCAATGGTAAAAATTTCAGAGATTATCCAAAACGGAGGAAGGAGCTTATAAGGAAAAGATTTTTTAGTGAAATATCTTGTCTTGTAATGTTCAACAAACTCCTGCCTACCAGTTGTAAATCGATGCCCAGACTTATTCAGAACCTCTTTAATCTTATCAAAATCTGTAAAGTAATCTGGATTAAGATACCAAAAAGGGTTATTTGTATGACAGGTAATTACATTGTCAATGTTTGCCCTGATTGCAATCTCAAGTTTAGCTACTAATGGAAATAAGAAATCTCTTATATTTTGGTCGGCTACATATAAACCATATATTTCTGAGAAATGTGTCCCCGAATGGAATTTTTTTGCAGGATCTAAGAATGGAACAAAATAAGCTTTAAATCTAAAGTAATTATTATTGAAAATAATCTTTTCTGCATTTGAGCTATGAGTTATTTGAAGGCCTTGGTTAGCT
>JAUXNR010000252.1 GCA_030682755.1 Flavobacterium sp. | reverse complement strand
GAGTATCCGGTTTCTTAAAAAAATTATGGCGTTTGTATTTTGATGACAATGGTTTAATCGTAACCAACGATGAACCAACCGCAGAAATGTACAAATCATTGCATAAAACCATCAAAAAAGTAACAGAAGATATCGAGAATTTCTCGTTCAATACTTCGGTTTCACAGTTTATGATTTGTGTGAATGAATTGGCTCAATTAAAATGCAATCACCGAAAAATTTTAGAACCGTTAGCCATTTTAGTTTCGCCGTATGCTCCGCATATTGCCGAAGAACTATGGAGTCAATTGGGTCACGAAGGTTCGGTTTCAACAGTTGATTTTCCAATTTTTGAAGAGAAATATTTAGTAGAATCCGAAAAAGAATATCCGGTTTCTTTCAACGGAAAAATGCGATTCACCATCAAATTACCGCTAGATTTAACCGCTACTCAAATTGAAGAAATCGTGATGGCAGACGAACGCACACAAGCTCAATTGCAAGGAAGAACACCAAATAAAGTGATTATTGTTCCCGGAAAAATCATCAATTTAGTAGGGTAATTTCATAAAAAGTTTTAGCCACGGATTCGCAAATACAATTGTGAATCCGTGGTTTTTTATAAACGATAATAAAATCTTAAAATTTGATTTTATATTATAAATCTTATATATTTTTGAGAAAATCTAAAACAAAAAACATGAGAAAAATTTATTTGCTTGCAGCTTTATTCGTATTTCAATGTTCATTTAGTCAAGAAGAAACAACCAACACTTCAGATGGCCCTAAAATGGTCAAATTTGATTTGTATGTAGGAGTAGGAGGTGTTTTTTACAATGACTTCTCCATTAATGAAAAAATAAAAGCTTCGGGAATGCCTGAAATTCGTGAAGCAATGCCGGAACTTTTGGTGGGATTTAATGTGTTGTCTGAAAAGTTATCGTTTGATGCAGAATTTGCTTCATCCTATTCAAAAAGGAAAAACAGTACTTCAGAAAACAAATTGGCAAGTTTTTCAACACGTTTACGTGGGCATTATAATTTTGTCAATGAATCTAAATTTTTGTTTTCAGGAGGTATTAATGTAGCCTTTTCACGAAACGATTTTAATTTATATTCAAGAGACAATACGATCAATTTGAATGATTTGAATCCAGAAAACAATTCAGGACATGTGAGTTTGTATAACAATGTGTTGTATGCCGGACCTTCGGTGGCATTCAATTTAAAGCGAAAAGAAAAATTGAGCATTCGTATGAACGTGGGTTATGAATTTGCTTTAACAAACGGAAAATGGAAATCAGATTTTGCAAATGTTTCCAATACAGTTAAAGAAAACGGACAAAACCGATTGATGGTGGGTGTGGTTTTCTTTTAAAGAGCCTTTTATTTATATTGAAAGGTTATAAACCTGAACAAATTGTTGTTTCAGGTTTTTTTATGCATTGTTTTTTGTAACTTGTGGTTAATAAATTCACAATATGCATTGGTCTGATTTTGATATATGGAAGTTTCTGGCCGGACTGGGTATTTTTATGTACGGTATGTTTTTGTTGGAAGAAGCCATCAAACAATTATCAGGAAGAACGTTTAAAATACTTATCCGAAAATCTACTACGGGTAAAATTCGATCAATTTTTACAGGGTTGTTTTCAACTGCAGTTTTACAGAGCAGTTCCGCCGTTACACTGATGACGTTAACTTTTGTTGGTGCTGGTTTGATTTCCATGCAAAATGCCATTGGAGTAGTGATGGGGACAAACCTGGGAACCACGGCAACAAGTTGGCTAGTGGCAACAATTGGTTTCAAAATAAATATTGAAGGATTGTTTTTACCGTTAATAGGCTTGGGAGGTTTGGGATTGATATTTTTAAGCAAATCACCACGGTACAATGGAATTAGCAGATTGTTGGTGGGACTTGGTTTTTTATTCATGGGTTTAGAATACATGAAGCTCAGTGTTGAAGGTTTTACAAGTTCTTTTGATTTGGCTTCAATACCACATTATGGCACTTTTTTTTATGTCTTGATTGCAATTGTGATGACTTCTGTAATGCAATCCAGTTCGGCAACAATCGCAATCATATTAACAGCTTTGCATACCGGGTTAATTACATTTTCTGAAGGTGCAGCCATGGTCATTGGAGCAAATATTGGAACCACCACTACAGTTATGTTGGGTGCTTTAGGTGGAATTCCCATAAAAAAACAAGTAGCCTTAAGTCATTTGATTTTTAATATTTTTACGGGAATTGTTGCTTTTTTATCGTTACCACTATTAACCAAGTTGATAGGGTTAGTGATGAATGGTGACAACAATGCCGTTTTAGGGGTTACATTATTTCATACCTTATTTAATTTGCTGGGCGTTCTTTTGTTTTTGCCATTCATTGGGCTATTAGTGAAGTTGCTTCAGAAAGCTTATCCTGAAAGAAAATATAAAACGACAGAATTTATCGCAAACGCATCCCCTGATTTGCCCGAAGCGGCTGTAGTGGCCGTCAGAAATGAAACTCTTCAGGTATATCGATTAACGTTACATCTGATTTCTGTTTTATTTCATTTGGAAAAACCTGAAAAAAAAGGACAATTTTTCTCATCATTTCTGCTTAGTTCAAAAAAGCAAACAAACCCCATTGAAGTATTTGAAGATATTCAAAGCAGGGTTAATGTGATTTTGATTTTTTCTTCAAAAATACACGTTTCAGATTTAGATAACATTGAACAAAAAGATTTGACAAACTCCAATCATATGATTTTGACTCTTTCTCAGGTTTCAAAAACCATCGTGAGCATACGTTCTGAATTAGAAGAAATTCAGGCGTCTGAAAACGAAAAAGTTCAGGATTTGATGCAGTTAATTTCCAAAACTACCGTTGAACATTTAGTAATGTTGCAAAATAATTCAGCCACGTTGATAGAAAAACATTCCATGGAAATATATCAAAATCAGATAAAACAAGAGTATAAAGTCATTGTTGAAAATATAACTGAGGCAATCGAGCAAAGGTTAATTCAGGAAAAATATATTTCATCACTATTAATGGTAAATGGATTTGCTACGCAAACAATTCGGCAATTATTCCGAATCTTAGAAAAACAAGGGTAAAAATTATTTTGACATATTTAATGACAAAATAGCATATTTGTTAAGGCTGTATTAATTGGTTTAAAATTTGATATTTATTTTGTAATTTTAAACTCTTAAAAATAAAAAAATGATAGGATATTATATTTTAATCGGTGCAATCGCTTTAGTAAGTTGGTTAGTAAGTCATCAACTGAAGAAAAAATTTGAATTTTATTCAAAAGTACAATTGCGAAATGGAATGAGCGGAGCAGAAATTGCTCAACGAATGCTTGAAGATCATGGTATTTATGACGTAAAAGTGATTTCAACTCCAGGCCGTTTAACGGATCATTATAATCCAACCGACAAAACGGTTAATTTAAGTGAAGCTGTTTATAATCAAAGAAATGCTGCAGCAGCTGCCGTTGCCGCACACGAAGTTGGTCATGCGGTGCAACATGCAACCGCCTATGAATGGCTGACAATGCGTTCTAAATTGGTTCCGGTGGTAAGTGTTTCTTCTGGAATGTCGCAATGGTTAGTGATTGGTGGTTTGATTTTAGGAGCTGCCTCTGGTAGTGCATTCGGATTTTACATAGCAGTAGCCGGTTTAGTGATGATGGCGTTAGCAACGACCTTTAGTTTCATTACTTTACCTGTAGAATATGATGCCAGCAATAGAGCTTTAGCTTGGTTGAAAAAAGCAAACATGGTAGGTCAACAAGAATATGAAGGAGCACAAGATGCCTTAAAATGGGCGGCTAGAACGTATTTAGTTGCTGCAATCGGTGCGTTAGCGTCCTTGTTATATTGGGCTCTACAAGTATTTGGTTCCAGAGACTAATTTAAAAAAATCATAAAATAGAATCCGTTATGAAAATAACGGATTTTTTTATGGAGCTTCATAAGCGAAAGCAAATTAACATTACAGCTGTTCCGGGTTTTTCATTCCAAAGTTTCGGAGACTTATTCCTGTTTTCCACTTAATCCCTTCTTTACTTCGTGGTAAAAAAAACGCAACTTTCAACCCACAACCTTTTAAAGTTGTATCTGCCTCTCAATCTGCTGTTCCAACGAAATAAAGGTTTCCGTTCTGGAAACACCATCTATTGGTTGGATTTTTTTGTTCAACAATTGCATCAAATGTTCGTTATCCCGACAAATTATTTTTACCAAAATACTCCAGTTTCCTGTAGTATAATGACATTCTAAAACCTCAGGAATTTTTTTCAATTCTCTCACGGCATCTGAATTACTCGAAGCTTTATCTAAATAAACTCCAATAAAAGCCATGGTTTTATAGCCCAAAACTTTATTATTGATGATGAATTTTGAACCTGAAATGACACCGGCTTCTTCCAGTTTTTTTAAACGCTGGTGAATGGCTGCACCTGAGATCCCAATTTTATTGGCAATTTGTAAAATGGGTTTTCGGGCATCTTCCATCAAATCACGAAGGATTTCTTTGTCTATTCCGTCTATTTCAATTTGAAGTGAATTGATTTTCATGGTTATGAATTTTAATCAAAAGTATTTAAAAAGTTTTAAAAAACATCTTTTTAGATGATTTTAGTTATAATTTAATTATTGCTTTTAATTGTACTTTTCAACTTTATTTTACGTTATTAGGTTTCTAATGCAGAAAAAATTAAATTTGTTTTTATAATTTTTTAGAACCAAACCAACTCTAATGAAACGCAACTCATATCTCCTCCTGTTTATTTTTCTTTTCACAACCGTTTATTCTCAAGAACAAACCGATTCCGGTTCACCTGCAACTATGAATGGTTCTTTAGATCAACAATTTGAATATGTATTGCAAAAATCAAATAATTTTCAAGAATATAAAGTTGTAAAAAAAGAACACCTTCTTTTGTTAAAAAAGAACAGTATTGATTCTTCCAACCGTTTTAAAAAGGAATTAATTGCTATTAAAGATCAAGTGGCAGGGCACAATCAAGAAGTTAAAATTTTAAAAGATACGTTGGCAACCACTAAAGTGGAATTGGAAAAACTTCAATCGGCCCAAAACAATATTTTGTTTTTAGGAGCTCCCGTAAGCAAAACAAATTATAACCTAATCATGTGGGGAATTGTAGCCGTATTGCTTTTGCTTGTGTTTGTCATTTTGTTTCAAATGAAAAGTGCAAAATCAGTAGCCAAAGAGGCCAAAGAAGCCATTGATAAAATGGAAAAGGAATTTGATGATTATAAACAAAAAGCTCTAGAAAAGGAACAAAAACTAGGCCGTCAACTTCAAGACGAAATCAACAAACACAAGGCTTCAAAATAAAGATTTAGCTTCCCACATTGTTTGGATTATAACCCATATAAGGCACTTCTTTATCATTGAAAATAACACCAAAAGTTTCCAATTCTTTCAAAATGGGTTCATAAACTTCTTTTTGAATAGGAATTTGAACGCCGGGTGTTTTAATGTTGCCTTTTAAAATTTGTAAGGTTGCAATGGCTACCGGCAAGCCAACGGTTTTTGCCATAGCGGTATAGGTATGGTCTTCGCCAATACAAACCATTGTGCTGTCAATTTGTTTTTTCTCGCCATTTAATTCATAACCAAATTTGTGATACATCACAATCATGTCTTTATCATTTGGTTGCAAAGCCCATTTTTCAGCTAAGATATGTTCTAGATATTGTGCCGGAGAAGCATTTTTTAAACCTGATTTTTTAGTAGCATTAAATAAATCCAATTCCACCAATTTGTCCCATATTACATCATCTTGATCAATTTTCAAATAATGACGTAAT
>JAUXNR010000246.1 GCA_030682755.1 Flavobacterium sp. | reverse complement strand
AAAAACTAGCATACTTGGTTTTCATTCCATGTTTTAAATCAATTACTTTTGTAAAAATAACACCAACTAATCATAACTATCTCACAAAAACCTACTAATTTTTTGTTAATCTAATGTTGCTTCAAAAAACAAGTTGTTTTGTAAACCGTATTTATTCAATACTTTTGTTTTTATTCTTTATTTATGAAAAACCTGATTATTGCTAGCACATCAACCTTACATAACGGTAGTTATTTGGAATATCTTCTTCCGGAATTAAAAGAACATTTCAAAAACTGTTCAGAAATAATTTTTATTCCTTATGCAAGACCGGGAGGCATTTCACATGAAGATTATACGACAAAAGTTAAGGATGTTTTTGCAACCATAAACATTTCAGTCAAAGGGTTGCATGAATTTTCAAATCCTACTGAAGGAATTCAAAAGGCAGAAGGCATTTTTACAGGAGGCGGCAATACCTTTTTATTAGTTACACAACTTTATGAACATAAAATCATGTTGGTTTTAAAAAGTGTAATTGAAAACGGAACACCTTATTTAGGAACAAGTGCCGGAAGCAATATTTGCGGACTAACAATGCAAACCACAAACGACATGCCTATCATTTATCCGCCAAGTTTTGAAACTTTGGGTGTTATTCCTTTTAACTTGAATCCGCATTATTTGGACCCGGATTTAAATTCAAAACACATGGGCGAAACGCGTGAGACACGAATTAAAGAGTTTCATCAATTTAACAAACAACCTGTTTTGGGGTTACGCGAAGGAAGCTGGCTTGATGTGAAAGGTGAAACCATTGTTTTAAAAGGAGAATTGTCAGCAAGGTTATTTAGACAAAATCAAGAAACTATCGAGTTGGAAAGCGGAAGCAAAATGAGTTTTTAGAAGATTAATCAGATAACAAAAAACAAAAAAACCTCAAACTTTCGCTTGAGGTTTTTAGCAGAGCGGAAGACGAGGCTCGAACTCGCGACAACCAGCTTGGAAGGCTGGAGCTCTACCAACTGAGCTACTTCCGCTTATGTGAGTGCAAATATAGAAAATAACTTTTCTTCAATGCAAGTTTTTTTTGAAAAATATTTTCAAACGTATTACAATTTCATTCCAAAAACATTTTAATATTTCTAATGGATTTATTCTTAATTTGTTATATCTTTAGTTTTCTGGAAATAATCATGCGTTCAAATGAAAACAATCAAAGAAATAAGCTCAATTGAGACCTATTCTGTAAGACATCCCGTCTTGAGAGAAGGCAAATCTATTGATTCTTGCACGTTTGAAGGTGATGATTTGGAATCAACAATTCATATTGGTTTATATATTAACGCTGCTTTGGTTGGTGTTGTATCTGTTTTTGAAAATAATCATTCTTTTTTTGATTCAAAAAAACAATTTCAAGTTAGAGGAATGGCCGTTTTAAAACACCATCAAAAAATGGGTTACGGCGAAGAATTACTTTTTGAAGCTGAAAACCATGCAGTTAAATATTTTGGAGACTTAATTTGGTTTAATGCCCGAGAAAATGCGGTTGGCTTTTATGAAAAGAAAGGCTATCAAATTTGTGGAGATTCCTTTATTATTGAAAACATTGGCAAGCATT
>JAUXNR010000244.1 GCA_030682755.1 Flavobacterium sp. | reverse complement strand
TAATGCGAATAAGCAAAATCAGTTCCAAAGCAACCTATCACAAATGCTTGAAGAACTTGCACAGTTTGGGGTACATCAACTACGAACCCTCCTACAATCCATTTAAGGGAAGTCATGTCGTTTTATTCAATTTTTCCGAAGATTTAAAACCCGTCCCAAAAAGTGAGAGAAAACTAAAAAATGAACCACTTATTGAATCGGTTTCAGAACAAGCTCTAAACAAGTCTTGTACCAGTAGTGAAACAAGTACTGAACAAGCAGTAGTACCTTCTATAAACTATATAAACAATACAAACAGTTCAAACGATAAAAACGTTGCAAACTTGAACGAGCAAGCAAAAAATTTTGAAGAAATAAATAATTTCGATTTAAAAAACGAAAATTTAGAAAAAGAAAAAAGTTCCGCAAAAAAAGAAATGTTTTCAACATTCACCGACACTGATAAAAATCAAATAGAAAAAAGTCGGCAAAAAGATGTTGATGATTTTGTCATACCGAGCGAAGCCGAGGTATCTCCTTTGAAAAAGGCAACACCAACAATCGAAGAAATCAAAACCTATTTCCAAGAGAACAACTTCCCGGAACTCGAATCACAAAAATTCTTCAATTATTTCTCCAGTGTCGGTTGGCTGGTCGGTGGCAAAATTCCAATGATCAATTGGCAAGCTGCAGCCCAAAACTGGATACTAAACAGCGTCAACTTCAATCACAACACCAACACAACACCACCAAATCGCCCAAAACACCTCAACACAACAACCGATAAAAACTATGCAGAACCTCTTTAAAAACGACATACCTGATTTTGCCCCCCTTTAGGGATGGGGAAAACAAAATCAGGCAAAAACAACCGATAAAAACTATGAAGAACCTCTTTAACGTTTTTTGTCATTCCGCGGGATGTCGAAGAGGAAATAGGAATCTCCTACGCAGTAGGCCCTGTCATACTGAACTTGTTTCAGTATCTCATCCTTTGCGTCCCGAAAGAATTGGTGATTGCTAAAACCATTCTGCCCTTTGCCATTTAAAAAACACTAAAAATGAAACAAATAAGATCCATCAAAATCAATTATAGCGTAGCTATCAAATCCGTGAAAATCTGTTCAATCTGTGTCACCTGCCTCGCCGATAGGCGGGTCCGTGGCTCAATGCTATAGCCAAACTAGCGAAGCAAACCTCCTACTCAGTAGGCCCTGTCATACTGAACTTGTTTCTGTATCTCATCCTTTGCGTCCCGAAAGAATTGGTGATTGCTAAAACCTTTGTGGACTTTGCCATTTAAAAAAACACTAAAAATGAAACAAATGAAATCCATCAAAATCCAATATAGCGAAGCTATCAAATCCGTATAAATCTGTTTAATCTGTGTCATCCGTGTTCCAATAAAAAAGCGAAGCATATTTGTGCTTGAACTTGAAACCTGACCCGAGGCGAAGCCGAACAGAGCGAAGCTAAACTTGAAACCCTTTCCAATGCAAAACAAAATAAAATCCCACTACAGCTACCCCGAAGTAATCAATTGGCTCGAAGCCAAAGGCATCGAACTATACGGCAATCATTTCAAAATCGTAGAAACCGATTACCCAATACTATACAAACTCATCGCCTATTTCTTAAAAGACGAACCAACATGCTTTCAATCCGGATTAAACCTAGACAAAGGAATACTAGTATCCGGTCCAATCGGCTGCGGTAAAACATCACTCATGAACCTCATGAAATACCTAACACCAACCGAAAACAAGTTCTACCTAAAACCATGTCGCGACATCAGTTTTGAATTCATACAAGACGGCTACCAAATCATTCATAAATACAGCAAAGGCAAATTACACGAAGCAGAACCACGCACCATTTGCTTCGACGACCTCGGAACTGAAAACAACTTAAAATACTACGGAAATGAATGCAACGTAATGGCAGAAATTCTATTAAGCAGGTACGACCTATTCATCTCCAAAAAACTAAAAACCCACATCACCA
The DNA here is from genome assembly GCA_030682755.1 of Flavobacterium sp. Lineage (GTDB taxonomy): Bacteria > Bacteroidota > Bacteroidia > Flavobacteriales > Flavobacteriaceae > Flavobacterium. The sequence continues at coordinate 4,420 of JAUXNR010000244.1, read as the reverse complement.
CCAACCTCTCAGCAACTGAAATTGAAACCCATTACGGCAACCGCGTCCGAAGTCGAATGCGAGAAATGTTTAACCTAATAGCCTTCAGTTCGAATGAAAAAGATAAACGACAATAAAAAACAAATCTATTCCAAAGCACAATCTCAAAGTCCCTCTCCTTCCTGTCCCGTCCGAAGGCGGATGGAGAGGGATTTAGGGTAAGGTCAACTCTTAAACTCTTAAACCCTTAAACTTTTAAACAATTAAACTCTTAAACCCTTAAACCTTTAAACAATCAACCTTAACCCCTCAAAATATGAATCCAATACAAAACTTCTGGCACCAATTCGAAAAAGTAAATTTAGCCGTCCATCTATTAGGCGACCTTCCCAAAGAAGTAGCAATTAAAAAACTACAAGTAATAACCGATGCCCTACATGAATACAATGAAAAATTGGGCTTCGAAATCAAATCATTAAAAAACAAGTCGGAACTAATCATTACCGCACATGGTAATCCTTACCTATTCAAAGAAGTTGAATTATTGGTATTTCATGCACCGGCACTGGAACGTTGGAAAATCACAGCGTTCATACAACCTGACACAGATATTGACATCTTTGAATCCAAAAAAGACAAACCAATAATCTATAACGGAATCACACTTCGAGTTAGCGATATGTATTTCATTCCATACGAAATCCCTCAAAGGCCAACAGATTTCGGAATTAAAGTGCTAATCAAAAACTACTTAGTGTATAAAGACAACCCGGCACTGAGAGAAGCCGTATACCTTCATATCGAAAACCTCGTTGGAGAAAAATCATTTGCAAACAACATCACATTTATTGAAATAGGCCAACTAAACCTAGACAATCAAAAAGACGAAGAGGAACCACTTGATTTATATAATTTAAAATTTTATATGAACTATATAGGATTAGAGTAAGAGAAAACTAGCCTCCCTTCTACTCCAAAAAGTAATGAATATACTATTTACGTAACACCACGCAAAACGTGGTGTTACGCCCAATAAACTTAAATAATGTCCCAATTATTGACACAATTTGGGACAAAAAATTACATATAAATACTACTGACAATAGTATACTACTTAATACTCCTTAAATTTTGTGCTCAAAAATCGCCTAGGATTATCACTTGCTATCATTTCAAAAAGGTCATTACCCAAATAACCTCTTAAATTCAAATGCAAATCTTTTTCTGTGTTCTTTTGACTCACAACATAGTAATCAGAGCCAAATAGAATCTTGTGCTTTACTTTATCATCTTCCAACAAAAATCGGAGTAAGGGAAATAAATCCTGATCGTGTAAAATAAATGAAATATCGGCATATACGTTATCGTAGGCTACCATTAAATCATAAATAACAGACAACCAACTCGCATTCCACCAAATGGTTCTCTGATTCCCATGGTTTAAAGTATTTTAATCTGCGTGTTTGGTAATGACATTCCACCACTATAGGTGCACATTTTATTTTTATCATTTAAACTACCGTAATCAACCACTACACTATCGGGTAAAATATCGGTACTTCTGCCTCTAGCACTTTGTGGGAATTCAAATCCAAAATTTCCAATATCTGATATATTTGCACAACTTCCAACAATTACACCATTTTTTAAATAAAAAGTATGTTGTCTTTCTGAAATATAATTATTAAAGGTCTAATCATAACGGCTCAACATTCTTGTTTTTCTTCTTTTTTAGAAGCTAAGAGTAAAAAAAACTACTTGTTATAGGGATAAGTTGTGTTTCTAACTATTTTTAATGTTTTTTTCATATCGTTGTGGAGAATAATAATAGCTTAATAATAAACAACTTCTTTAGCATAACCACCACTATATAGTCCTTCCTCTTCTACCATATTACCAAGATTAGCTTTAAAACGAATAACTTTCTCTTGCTTGTTTGGTCCATCTATCCAAACGATACAATGTTTTTGATCTTTTTCAACACCAAAAACTATACGATTATAATTTGCTTTTTTATTCGTTATAGGATCTATATATGCAGTTTTAAATCGTTTTTCAAAATCTTTTGGAAAAACTACATCTGTACTATAATAAGCATCTTTATCTGTTTTGCTTTTCCATTCAATTTTGCAGTGTACAGGTAATTGAAATTTATGATTATAAACTTCATTTAATTGTATATATCCAAAGAATAAGTCATCTGATGATGGTTCACCAAAAGGAACACCAAAAGTTGTTCTTTCAAAATATCGTTTATAAATAGCATAACTAATCCCTTCCTTTGTTATAAAAAATGAGTGATGTAATTCAACATTATCTTCTTCACTACAAAAACCAAAATCAAGTTCATATCCAGAATCCGATTTTTCCCAAATTTTGTAATCAATTGGATGAAATTTTAAATAGGTATTAATTTCTACACTGTCTCTAATATAATTTTTTTTACTAGTTATAATTGATGGAAATTTTCTATAATTATTTTCTTCTTCAACAATTCCTCTCTTGACTTCAACATGATCAATCCAAACACAAATTCTTCCACCAGGAGCTAAACCAGTTATTATTTTTTTAAATTTTTCTTTTTTACCATTCTTGATATATCCTACATTGAAAAGGGAATCAAATAGTTTGGTGGGTAATGACATTCCACCTCTATAGGTACACATTTCATTTTTATCATTTAAACCACCATAGTCAACCACTACACTGTCAGGCAGAATATCAGTAGTTCCAGTTGTTCTTCCATATTGTGGAAAAGTCCAACCAGCATTACCTATATTAGATAAAGTAGCTGAACTACTAATGATTTTACCTTCTTTTAGATAAAACACATGTTGACCTTCAGCAACATAATTTTTTGGCTGAGTTATTGCTATTGACCATTCTTGATTTTCTTCTTTTTTACAAGAAAAGAGAAGAAGTAAGCTACTTAGTATAAAGATAAATTTCACGTTTATAACTATCATTGTTCTAATCATAATAAACAACTTCCTTAGCATAACCACTTCTTTCCTCTCCATTAGTTTCATTTTTAGCAGCTAAAAAACCTTTAAAACGCATTAATTTTTCTTGTTTTCCGGGACCATCTAACCAAATAATACAATGCTCCCCATCCTTTTCTACTCCAAAAACCAACCGATGGAAAAAAGCAAGTTTACCTGTCGCAGGATGTTTATATGGTGTGATGAAACGCTTTTTAAAATCTTGAGATAAAATTACTTCGGTAAAATAAGAGTGCTTAAATGCATTTACCCAGACTAATCTTAAGTGAACAGGGAGTTGAATTTTGTTATTTTTTAACGTATCGTTTAGTTGAATATAAAAACGTCCTGAATAATTTACTTCTTTATTTGCAGGCGTATTCCATACTGTTTTATCAAGATAATAGCTAGTGAAATTGTTCGAAACTCCCTCTTTTGAGATTAAATAACCTGCAAATTTATTTATTTTATCATCTTCACTACAATAACCAAAACCTAGTTCATAAATTGGATCTGGTTTTTCCCAAATAGAATAATCAATTGGGTGATGCTTTAAGTAGTTATTTATTTCTAAGCTGTCTTCAAAAACTGAGACAGGGTAGTCAAAATATTTTTTTTCAATTGGCACAATTCCTCTTTTTATTTCAATATGATCAACCCAAACACAAATTCTACCCCCAGGTGCTAAACCTGTAATAATATTTCTAAAATTTTCGTGTTCTCCCTTTTTGACATAACCTGCTTTAAAAAGAGAGTCAATTAATTGAGTGGGCAACGACATGCCTCCTCTAAAAGTCCACATTTCATTTTTATCTGTTAACCCCATATAATCTACCACTACACTATCGGGTAAAATATCGGTTGTTGTACCCCTACCACTTTGAGGAAATGCCCAACCGAAATTTCCAATATCTGTTAAAGTAGCACAACTCCCAATTATTTTGCCTTCTTTTAAATAAAAAACATGTTGCCCACTTGAAATATAGTAATGAGGTCTGCTCATGGCAGCAGACCATTCTTGTTTTTCTTCTTTTTTGCATGAAAAGTGAAGGAGTAAACTACTTATTATGAGTATAAACTTCACGTTTATAAATGTTTCTATTGTTGTTTTCATATCGGGGTGCGTTATAATAAAAAATATTATCTAATAATTTGATACCGGTTATGTTTTCGCCTGCATTATCAAAAAGGGCAGCACTATTGTAGTTGGCAGATAAATGCAAAAACTTTTGTTTTTGGACTGGATTTTTAATTGGCTTTGGTTGTTTACCGTTAAATTTTTGTATTACATATTCAATCAATTCCTCTTGATATTTTTTTAAAACTGTAGGTGTTTCATATTCAAAAGGATAATTTGTATTTTTCGTGTTACCCTCAAAATTTAAGCCACTTTCCACTGCTAAAGCCTGCATGACTTTCATATTAACAATAGAAAAGCGTGGTGTGATTTGACGAGTAAT